>JAGCBO010000122.1 GCA_017652125.1 Clostridia bacterium
TATGTGAATCAGCAGTATGCCCACTGGGTAACCGAGGGCGGCGTGGAAGAAGAATGGGATGCCTACATCTCCCAGCTGGAAAAGATGGGCGTGCAGGATCTGATCAGCATTCACCTGGATGCCTACGCCAAGTATATCGGCGAATAATCTCTCCCGTTCATCAGCATCTGCGGGGGCTGCCGCTCTGCGGCAGCCCTCTTTCCCGAAAGAAAAAGAGGTGGGTTTTTCATGAACATGAGCGAACTCTGGAGCTATGCGCCTCAGGCGGATTCCCGGGCGGTCCTGCGCGGCAAAGCCTGGCGGATCACCGTTCTGACCGACCGGCTGATCCGGCTGGAATATGACGAAACCGGAGCCTTCCGGGATTCGGCCACCCAGCTGGCCCTGAACCGTTCCTTTCCCGTACCCGCGTTTACGGTCGCGGAAAGCGGCAAAGCGCTCACCGTGGAAACGGAATTTCTCCGGCTGACCTATGACCGGAATCCTTTTTCACCGGAAGGCCTTTCCGTGATGCTCAAAGGTCAGTTCGGCGCCTATACTTCCGTCTGGCACTTCGGGGAGCCGGATCCGCGGAACAGGAATCTGGGCGGAACGGCCCGCACCCTGGATGAGGCGGACGGGGAAATCCCCCTGGAGGACGGTCTGTTCTCCCTGCACGGATGGACCGTGCTGGAGGATTCCGGTTCCATGACCCTGGAGGAAGACGGCCGGCTGACCCCGCCGGATTCCGGGGAAACCGATCTCTATTTCTTCGGTTACGGCCGGGATTACCGCGCGGCGCTGCGGGATTATTTCCGTCTGTCCGGGCCGCCTCCCGTTCTGCCGCGCTTCGCGCTGGGCAACTGGTGGAGCCGGTATTACCGCTATTCCCAGCAGGAGTATCAGGATCTGATGCTCCGCTTCCGCCGGGAGGAAATACCCCTGTCCGTCGCGGTGCTGGATATGAACTGGCACCGGACGGATCATGATCCGAAGCTGGGCACCGGCTGGACCGGCTATTCCTGGGACCGGTCCATGTTTCCGGAGCCGGAGAAGCTGCTGTCCTGGCTGCATGAACAGGGGCTGCGCGTCACCCTGAATGATCATCCGGCGGACGGGCTGCGCCCCGGCGATGATTTCTATCCGGCCCTGGCCCGGAAACTGGGAGAGGATCCTGCTTCCGGGCGTTCTTTCCCCTTTGACGCCGCAGACGAGGCCTTCCTGACCGCGTTCCGGGAAACGGTGCTCGTTCCGCTGGAGCAGATGGGCGTGGATTTCTGGTGGATCGACTGGCAGCAGCAGGGAGGCTCTTCCGTTCCCGGCATGAATCCTCTTTTCGTGCTGAATCATACCCGCTTCCTCCATGCTCTGGAGGCAGGGCTCCCACCGCTGATTCTTTCCCGCTACGCCGGGCCCGGCAGCCACCGCTATCCGGCCGGTTTTTCCGGCGACACCTGCGCCACCTGGGATTCCCTGGCCTTCCAGCCGTTCTTCACGGCCGTTTCCGCCAATATCGGATACGGCTGGTGGAGCCATGATATCGGCGGACACATGCACGGGAAAAAGGATCCGGAGCTGACGCTCCGCTGGGTGCAGTTCGGCGTCTTTTCTCCGGTTCTCCGGCTGCATTCTTCCTGCAATATCTTTATGGAAAAAGAGCCTTGGGCTTTTCCGCATGAAATTGCCGAAGGGATGAAGGCAGCGCTCCGGCTGCGCCACCGGCTGATCCCATGGCTCTATACCCAGAGTCTCCTCGCGCGGGAAAGCGGCTCCCTGCTCTTCCGTCCCCTGTATCACGATGATCCGGAGAACCGGGAGAGCTATACCGCCCGGGGAGAATACTGCTTCGGACAGGAGCTGATCGCGGCGCCGGTCACCCGGCCGGCCGATCCGCTCACGGGGCTGGCGGAGACGGACGTCTTCCTGCCCCGGGGCCGCTGGACCGATTTCTTCACCGGCCGCCGGTATCAGGGCGGATACGGCATGAAGCAGTACCGCCGTCTGACTGAAACGCCCGTTTTTGTCCGGGAAGGATCCATCCTGCCCCTGGATGCCGCCCGGGTTCCGGAAAACGGCGCGCCGCTGCCGGAAACAATTCTGCTCCGCGTTTTCCCCGGAGCGGATACGGAAGCCGAACTGCTGGAGGATAACGGGCTTCTGCCGGAACATCCGGACTACCGGCAGGTCCGGACCCGCTTCCTGCTGAAGGAAGATCAGGGGCTCACGCTGGAAATTCTTCCTCCGGAAGGCTGCCTGGAGCTGCTGCCCCGGAACCGGCAGTATCTGGTGGAGCTGAACGGCTGCGGGGAGGTTCCGCCGGACGCGCCTTCCCTTCCCTGCGAGGCTTCCTATGACCCGGAGCGCAGGGCGCTGACCCTGATTCCCCGGGGAGCGGTGTCGGAAGGCCTGACCCTGCGCTGGAACCTGAAGCCGGTCCTTCCGCCCATCGATCTGTGTGCCGAAATCCGGAAGCTGCTCGTCCCCGCCGGCATTTCCTTTGATCTGAAGCAGGATATCCTGTCCCTGGCGGAATCGGTTCCCCACGGAACCGTACTGCTCGCCGCCCTCCGGCGCCTGGATCTTCCGGAGTCCCTATTCGGCGCCATCCTGGAGCTCTGCTGCGTCGAATAAGCGGCTTTTCCATGGTTGCGAAGAGACCGCGGTTCTGATACAGTGAGCGTATCATCAACAGGAGGAGCCGAAGCATGAAAAAACAACTGGTGGTTGTGAATCCGGCGCTGGAAGAGAAACACAGCAGGCTGATTGGGAGCGCTGCGGAAAAGCACGGGTACTCCGTCCTTTTCTTCGAGGAGGCGGAGAGCGCCCTGCCGGCCCTGCGGGA
>JAGCBO010000123.1 GCA_017652125.1 Clostridia bacterium
ACGATTGACTTCATAACGGGCCTGATCTGCGGGGCGATGGGAAAGAGCAACAAGACGGAAAACGGATACATGGCGAGCAATCAGGCTTTTATCGGGCTTTTGAAAAAGGCGCTGATCCTGCTGGTGGTGCTGCTGGCGGCGCTGCTGGACCAGGCGGTGGCGACCGGCGCGGGGATCTCTTTTGACGCGGTGATGGGCGCGACGTGTTTGTGGTTCATCGCTTCGGAAGGGTTCAGCATTCTGGAGAACGTGGCGCTGATGGGGATCCCGGTCCCGAAGATCCTGCTGAAGCTGCTGGAGATCATGCGGGAAAAGGGAGACATCCCGGAGGAGAAGAAACCGAAGGACGAAGGAAAGGAAGCGGACGAGAAAGATGGAGAAAAACCAGCAGGAGAGTAAATGCAGCGGGAACTGCAAAAACGAACATTCGGAAAGGTGCGTTCCGTTTTTCGACGTGCAGAACACCATGATGCACTACAACTGGGCGAACCGGCGGATGCTGATCGCCCTGATCTGCGTCTGTGTGACGATGGTGTCCGTGGTGATCGTTTTCGCGACGAACCAGACAAAGCGGGAAGCCATGTGGCAGGAAACGATCAAAAGCATGTACACCGTGGAGGTGGAACATGGACAGCAAGACGCGGATCATTGAGGCACTGGAGGAATACGTCCACAGAAGGAAAGACCGGGAGGTCATGAAAATCTATCTGACGGACCATCCGGGGAGTCTGGAACGGATCGCGGAGGAGTGCGAGGTGGACGTTTCAACCGTGAAGCGGATCATAAACCGAAATTCATTCATATACCGCTACCTGCAGGAATCGGATCCGAAACTGCACCGGAATTGAACCGAATAAACATCAAAAAGAGGCTGTTTGCGAACTCGCGGACAGCCTCTTTTTTTTGTACCATTTTATCAGAAAAACACGGAGGATGCGGAGGATGTTTGTCAGGTGCAATCCGAACCCGGTGGGCCGGGAGACAGGTGACTGCGTGATCCGGGCGGTGGCGATCGCCACGGACCAGAGCTGGCGGGAGGCCTATTGGGAGCTGTGCCGGCTGGGCGGGATCCAGGGAGACCTTCCGAACAGCAACATGGTCTGGGGGATGTATCTGAAGGAGATCGGCGGGAAACAGTTCCTGCTGCCGGAAAACTGTCCTGACTGCATCACCGTGCGGGCGTTTTGTGAGCGGTATCCTGTGGGGGTGTACGTGATCGGGACCGGTGACCACGCGGTGGCCTGCATTGACGGGGACTGGTATGACATATACGACTCCGGCGGGATGACGCCGACCTACTTCTGGAGAGTGAAATGAGGAGGGGACGAACATGGCAGGAATCACTGGACGAACAGCAGGGTACGGATATCCATACGGATACTATCCGCCCGCATACCAGCCGACGATGAATGGATACCAGGCACCGATGCCGCAGCAGGTTTATCAGCAGCAGGGGCAACCGGTGCAGGCGCCTGGGAATCCGCAGATGACAAAACCGACGGTCCATGCGGACATCATCCAGATTGAAAACGAAGCGGCAGGCGAGAACGAACCGGTGGACGCGGGGACCAGCCAAATGATGATCACGAAGGACGAAAGCGTGATCATGGTCAAAAGCGTGCTGGCCAACGGGGAAACAACCATGGAGATCTACCGAAAGCAGCCGAAAGCGCAAAAACCGCAGGAGCCGGAATACGTGACCAGGGAAGAATTCGACCGGTGGGTCGCGGAGATCGAAAGCCGGAAGGAACCGGAAAGACCGGCGCTGCGAGTGCTGGATCCGGAACCGGCGGAGGATGAACCGTCATATGAAGCACCGGCACCGCGACCCGTACAGCGGACAAGGACGACAACGGGAGGAAAAAGACGATGAAAGTTTTTGACGGACTGGGAAGAAAAAACAGCGGGAACGGGAACCAGAGTGGGGTGACCTTCCAGGAAGCGCTGAAGCAGGTGACGGATAATCCAGCTGAATGTTTCCGGGAGGCGGGGGTAAACGTACCAAAAGAAATCATGAACGATCAGCAGAAAACAGTGATGCACCTGATCCGGACAGGGCAGGCGGGCGGACCGGCAATGCGGATCGTGGCGCCGATCCTGGCGAGGATGGGCATCAGAATCTGACAGACATCGGCGCTCAGTGCACGGGGCGAGGATGAAATATATCAATCATGGAGGATAGAACAATGGGTATTTTGAACGAAGGGAACGGCGGCGGATTCTATATGCCGGTAGCGCCTGCGGGCACGGCATACG
>JAGCBO010000124.1 GCA_017652125.1 Clostridia bacterium
AGCCAGACGGCGCAGACCGTGAACATCCGCGACAGCATCATCGACGAGCTGCGGAGCTGCCCGATTCCGAGCCAGCCCGTTTATGGATCTCAGCCGATTTTCACCTGCCCGAACAACAATAATAACGGCTGCGGGTGTGGCTGCGGCGGCGGAAACTTTTAAGAGGTGATACTGATGGCAGAATTTGCTTATAACCCGATTCAGCTGGTGGAACCGAACCAGAACATCATCCTGGACACGGTGATCCCGTGCAACAAAGGATATGTATTCCACAGGGATCAGAGCGGGATTGTAATTCTCCGCGGTATCGTCAATTGTCCGAATGCCTGCTTTGCACGGTATCAGGTGACATTCAACGGCAATATCGCACTGCCGGCGGAGGCGGAGGTCGGCCCGATCAGCATCGCGCTCGCAATCGACGGCGAGCCGGTGCAGACCAGCCGGGCCATCGTAACTCCGGCAGACACGGCGGAGGATCCGCCGACGGCAGCGAACTTTTTCAACGTCACATCGACGGCGATCATCACCGTACCGAAAGGCTGCTGCTTCACGGTTGCGGTTGAGAACACTTCCGGACCGGCAGAACCGGGCGGAGTTGCGCCGGAGATCCTGGTACAGAACGCGAACCTGACGGTATCGCGCATCGCATGAGGAAGGAGGACAGAACCATGGATATGATCAAAGAACTGGGCGAAATGAAGGAAACGATCGCCAACGAGATCGCTGAAGCGAATCAGCGGATCCGCCAGAGCGGAGGGGACCTGAACGCGGGCGACGTGGAGATCATCGACAAGCTGGCCCACAGCATGAAGAGTCTGGTATCGACCTGCGCCATGCTGGAAGCAGAGGAAGAAGATGACGGCGGATACAGCGGACGGTTCTATTACAGAGACGGACGCGGAGGATATTCCAGGCGGGAGCGCCGGAACGGATACAGCGGGAACTATGGCGGGTATAGCCGAGAGAACAGAGGCCGCTACAGCCGGGACGACGGATACAGCCGGGAAGGCATGATGGACCATTTCCGCCAGATGATGGACGAAGCTCCGGACGAGCAGACCAGGATCGAAATCAAGAGAATGATGGACCAGATGCAGCGGTAAAAAGGCGGGAGCCTTCTGCCCTTCGGGGCAGTTTTTTATTGCACAAAAAAAACCGCCAGGCGGCGGTTTTTATTCTCCGGATCACATCGCGAGGCGATAGATCGTGACGCGCGTGTTCGGATGTGTTACAATTGGTACACTATCAGAGATGTTATCAGAACACGAAGGGGGATCGTCGGGAAGATCTTCCAGGGGGAAGCGCTGGTTTCCTTCGACGTTATTGATGACGACCTTCAGGTGATCGTCGAAAACGTAGACGGCATTGATGAACGTTTCGATGATATGCCGGCGGAGGAGAGGATCGGAGCGATCGCCTTTTGTAAAGCGATGTAAGAAAAACAGAACACGGTCGCGGTCAACAAGCTGGGACTGGGAATACCGGAGGGTTTCGACAGAGATACGGAGGTTTTCGGCGGTATCCTCCAGGGCGGAGAGCTTCGCGGAGGTAGAGGAGTTCCAGATCCCGGAGGCGATCGCGTTATTTATATTGTCAATCTGTTTCTGTACTTCAGCATATTCGGCCTCCATCGCGGAAAGCGGGGAAGATTTCAATTCCTCCGCCTGGAGTTCCATGACGGCGTCGGCGGTTTTTTCGATTTCAGCATCGGAGAGGACGACATCCAGGACGAAATCCACGACGGCGGATTCCAGACGATCCTTCCGGACGGATTTCTTTGTGCAGCCCTTCCGCGCTTTATGCGCCTGGCAGCTGTAGTAATAGTGACGGGAGCCGTCCTTCGAGGTGCCGGAATCGCCGATCATAGCGGAACCGCAGAGGCCGCAGAACGCTTTTCCGGTCAGAAGGAAATCCGTCGCATTCTGCTCGATATGGCGGACGGTTTTTGATTTCATGTGCTGGGCCTCCTCAAAAGTAGATCGTTCAATGATGGCGGGAATCCCGTCCGGGACGCGGATGTCTCCCCAGATATATACGCCGGTATAGCGTTCGTTCCGGAGGATCCGCAAGACCGCCTCCGGGGAAAAATGTTTTCCGCGCGAGGTTTTCACGCCATGGCCGTTCAAAATGGCGCAGATCCGCGCGGCGGAATAACCGGAGGAATATAAATCGAAGATATTCCGGACGACAGCAGCCTCCTCCGGCTGGATGGAGTAATGATCATCCGGGCCGCGGACATAGCCGAGGGTCCGGGTGCCGTTATAAAGGCAGCGGTGCGCGTTGTCCGTCATTCCGCGGGTAACGTTTTCGGAGAGCTGACGGGAATACCATTCCGCGGTCGCCTCCAGCATTCCCTCCAGGAGGACGCCGGCGGAGCCTTCCGGGATCGGCTCCATCGCATAAAGGACGCGGACGCCGAAGCGGCGGAGCTTTCCCTTATAGATGGCGCTGTCCTCCCGGTTCCGGCCGAAGCGGTCGACCTTCCAGGCGATAATGGTATCAAAAGACCCATCGGAGGCGGCGGAGATCATGGACTGGAAAGCGGTCCGGGCGGAAGCGTTCTTAAACCCGGAGCGGGCGTGGTCCGCGTATTCATGTACGAGGGTGTAGCCTTCACGGCGGGCAAAAAGACGGATGTCCGCCAGCTGCTGTTCGATGGAGACGTCCCGCTGGACGGCGGAGGAATATCGCGCATACGCGACAGCGGTCCGCGGAGCGCAGGAGGGGCAGGCGTTCTTTTTCATCAAAGCGTCACCTCATGAGCGCGTCAAAAGAGGAAAAGACTTCCAGCGTTTCAACGTCCACGAGCGTATTCATAACGGAGGGCTTCAGGGTGCGGGTGGCGTTTTCGCCAACCTGGGCGAAGATGGACCCGTCGGCCATGAGCTCCCAGGTGCCGACATAAGCGCGGCCGAAAACGGGGGCCTCCTTATTGAACATCTCCGTCAGATAATAGCAGGTATGATCTTCGGCGAGGTAGATAATGGACATCGCCGGAGCGCCGGACTTTGTAACCTCGATATGGCCATAGCCGTAATAATAACAGAATTCGTCGATCGTCATAGATTCACAGGACGCGGCGGAAACCGCCAGCGCCAGGGCAAAGAACAGGGCGATAAGCTTTTTCATTGGTTTCTCCTCCTTTTTATGAATAGAATGATCAGAACAATCAGGATCCCGAGCACGCTTCCGGCGACGTAAAAGGTCATTTTTGCAAAAACGACGAGGGCAATCACGGCCAGGATCAGCAGAAAAAGAAACATAATGCCTCCTTATTCTTCATAACCGTCCATGTAGGTGCCGAAATTGGCAATCATGGAATCGTCATCCTGGGAGAGATACGACTGAAAATCGAGAAAATCCGCGAGATAATCCGCGAACTGATCACGGACCTGACGGTTCAGATCAGCGGGGACATGAGTGGCCGGGGTTTTCCGCATCCCGATCAGACAACGCTCATAGCAGCCGGTCGTGTTTCCGAGGACCTCGACGGTGATCCGGGTGCCGGCGGACTGGATCGCATGGATCAGAGCGCGGGGACAGAGCAGATGATGAGCAAAGCAGAGGGCCTCCGCATTCCGGATGTCCTCCGGGCGGGTGCCGTCGTGGCCCAGGACGATGTGGCCCATCTCCCGCGCCAGCGCACGCTGGATAATATACTGGGGAAGGCGCATATTATAGGCGACAAGATAATGCGGGCGGCCGTCCTTCAGATAGACGGAGGTGACGGCGTCATGGTTTTCCGCCTCGAAAGTGGAAACAAGCTCCTGCCGGTCCATACCGAGAAGCTGGGACATTTCCGTGAAGGTGACGACATTGAAGCCGGGGGCCTTCTTAAAGATCGGAATCGGATCCACGGGGGCCGTGGTGATTCCATACTTGATGAGGATTTCCGTGGCGGCAGTGGCAGCGCGATCATAGTCTGGGGTCATTTGTCGTCATCTCCTTCTTTTAATTCTGGATACATCGCCATGAACGAGGCGAGAAAAACGTTTTTCATCCGTTCCACCTGTTCCGGCGGGAGCTTGCTGATGCCGGGAATCAGGATGCGGATCTCGTCGTTGTTTGGTTCGGCCGCCGGAGCAGGAGCGGCGGAGGAACGAAGATCGACGGGGGAATCTTCATCCAGAAGCTCGAAAAGCTGCTGGACAGTCATATCCATGCCGGAGGCGATTTTTTGATACTGCTCCAGCGTGGGGACCATTGGACGCCCGGTTTTCGGATTCATTTCGTTTTCAATAAACGAGATATAAGAATTTGACAGATCGCACCGGCGGGCGAATTCGCGCTGGGAGATCTGCATCCGGGAACGATATTCAGTGATAATAGCGCTTAGTTTCATTAGAAAGACCTCCTTGTAAATTGCATTTTACATGATAAAAGAAAATTTGTAAAGCAGGCTTGACAGATTTAATTTTTTGGATTAAAGTATCTGTAAAGCCGGTTAAACAGGCCGGAAAACAGCATACGAGGGGGTGAGAGCATGGGCTACAGGCTGAAAGAGATCCGGGAAGCGAAGGGCATGACGCAGGAGGAGCTCGAACGGAAAAGCGGAGTAAGCAGGCAGACGATCTCCGCGATCGAGAACAACAACGAATACCAGGCGAAATCCGGAACACTGCTGGCGCTGGCGAACGCGCTGGACACGACAGTAGATAAAATTTTTTTTGCAAATGCCGTTTAATGCGCTAAACACGGAGGAGAAAATGATCGGGCAACTACAGATTACAGCATCCGGGGAAATCAAGGACAAGGTGCAGATGGCGACAGACATCCTGAAACACTTTGAACCGAAGGAAGGGTACTACGTAGCCTTCAGCGGAGGAAAGGACAGTCAGTGTATCTACCATCTATGCGAGCTGGCCGGGGTGAAATTCGACGCACACTACAACGTAACCAGCGTGGACCCGCCGGAGGTTGTGCGATTCATTAAACGAAACTACCCGGACGTAAAGTTTGAATACCCGCGGGACCGCGACGGGAAGGTCGTGACGATGTGGAACCTGATCCCGAGGAAACAAATGCCTCCGACGCGCCTGGCGAGATACTGCTGCGAATGGCTGAAGGAAAGCGCGGGCCAGGACCGGGTGACGGTAACAGGAGTACGCTGGGCGGAAAGCCCAAACCGCGCAGCGACGCACGGGGTGGTAAACCTGATCGGGAAACCGAAGCAGACGAAAAAAATGGCGGATGAAATCGGGGCGGACTACGAGCTGAACAAGCACGGGAACATCATCCTGAACAACGACAATGAAGAGAACCGGCAGCTGGTTGAATTCTGCTACAGGAACAGGAAGACGATGCTGAACCCGATCGTGGACTGGGCAGACGAGGACGTCTGGCAGTTTCTAACATGGGGGGGCTGGGAACATTGCGAACTATACGACCAGGGGAAGAAACGGATCGGATGTATCGGATGCCCAATGAATACAGCAGCAGCAGCAGCAGATCTCCTTCATTACACGAAATACAAGCAATTCTACCTGCGGGCGTTCAGCCGGATGCTGAAAGTAAACGAGGAAAAAGGGCTGAAATCAAAACAAAACTGGCAAACGGCAGAAGACGTATACAGATGGTGGCTAAAGAACGAAAACGATAATGTGCAAGAGGAGGACATCTGATGCACCCGTGTGTTCGGTGCGCGAAAAAAGGAAACTGTCCGGAGCGATGCAAACCGAAAGCTGACTACATACGGCACATGAAAAAACTGAACAGAAAAATACGGAGGAGTGGAAAACAATGAAAAACGGAGTGGAAAAGAACAGAAAGACGATCACCCAGGAGGACTGCGACATCGCGCGGTTTTTCACAAAGCGCGGGATGAAGATGACGGAGATCGCGAAGATGCTGCAGGTGGATCCGTCCACGATCAGCAAGATGAAGGCGGGAGATTTCCTGCTGTACAAATACCTGGAGATCCGGAGGGAATCGAACCGGAAGGACGCGGAACGGAAAGCAGCGCAGAAGAAGGCGCTGGCGGACGAGCTGATGCAGAAACAGGCGGAGGAGCAGGTGTCGGGGCAGATTGAGATGGATCTGAAGGCGGCAGAGGCAAAGCTGAATATTCCGGCGGAGGAAAAGCCGGAAATAAGCGAGCAGACGAAGCTGATGCGGTTCCAGGCGCACCAGGCGGACAGGATCGTGAAGAAGCTGGACGAGATCCTGGCGGAGCTGAGGAGGCTGAACGTATGACGCAGGACAAGTTCATCGAGATCCTGATCAAAAAGGAAGGGAAAGAAATCGAAAAGCGGCCGGAGATATTCCAGGGGATCGTCGTGTACTACGACCACGAAATGAGCCGCTACCCGGACAGGATCCGGTTCAGCTTCATGGACGGGAAGACCGTGATCTATGACATCCACACAGATCAGCCGTCGCCGGTGATCCTGGAGAATATCCAGATCATCCGAAGAATGGAAACAGGCTACCCGAAAAAGAGGAGGCGGAACAGATGAGGGACGGCGTGAAGAGGTGCAAGTTCTGCGGGAAAGAGATCGGGATCATCACTTACGGGATCTACAGGAAATGCGTCGTGGACGCGGAGGCCGTGACGGTCATCGCCGCGCCGGACGGGGACGAATACATCCGGGTGGACGGGACAAAAGTGAAGGCGAAGGAAATCCCGTACGACGTGGACGCGGAAGGCGCGGAACCGGCATACAGGCCGCACAGGTGGAGCTGCGGCGGATGAAATGCAGGGAATGCGCGAACGGGAAACCGATCGCGGAGGGCGGCGTGTATTGCGTCCAGTACGGGATCATCATCAACAGGGAACACGAATGCACACGGAGAGGAGCACGGCGGCGTGGACGAATTGAGGATCACCACAGTGACGACGGCGAAGGAGAAACCGAAATACAGAAAAACGGCGGCGGAACTGTTATCGCGCTGCCGGGGATTCTATACAAAACCGGAGAATGAGAAGGCTTTTCAGGAGTGGAAGGAGAGGCGGAAACATGGAGATCGTCAAGTATAAGACCTACAAAACCACGATGGGGCATAAAATCCGGGTGCGGATGACACAGCAGGAGATCCGGGAGCGGAGGATCCTGGCGACGCTGATCTGGATCTCGCCGTTTGCGCTGTGCTGGCTGTTCGCCGCATTCGCGAGGATGCTGTGATGGACATCCGGCGGTATACGGGGCTGATTATCAAGCGAGGACCGGAATACCTGGTCGGGCGGATTATGGGGACAAGCGACCTGAGATGGAGCATCAGCCCGTGGGACGCGTGGATGACACGGGACAGGGAAGAGGCGGAGGACGTGGCCAGGGCGACAGGAGGGGACGTATGGCTGTTTAATCCGATCGCGGCACAGATCCGGGAAGCTGTATTTGAAGAAAAGAGAGGACAGACGGGTGGATGAACTATACGAATATATGAAGGAAAAGATCGCAAAGATGGACGCGGAGGAGATCCGCATCGACACGGCGCACGCGTTCCGGCTATACCAGCTGATCTGTTTTATGAAGCAGATCCGGCGGATTATCGACCAGGAGGACGAGATGTGGAACACGCTGCGGAAAGTGACGGAGGGAAGGTGAGGATTAAATGAGTGAAGTGAAACCGGAAATTGATTTTGTGAGAGTGGTCCGGTGCAAGGATTGCAAACACAGGGGAAATTCTGAAAAATGCGTTCTCTCTGCAATATCGGAAGAAAAGGATTTCCCATTGTTTATGCTTGATAACCGTGGTGAATGGTTCTGTGCTGACGGGGAACGTAAATGACCGAATAACGCAGACGGGAGTGGTGACATGGTAGAAAGGGATAAAACGATATTGAGCATTCAGAACAGAATTAATGAATCAAGAAATAAAAACGGAATTGCTGTAACGATAGCATTGTCTACGCTTCGGGATGTCTATGCACTACTGAAAGAAAAACAAGACGAAATAATCCCATACATTGATATCGATGAAGCAAAATGCCCGGATTGCAAAGTAAAACTGACACGTCAGGAACTGCTGGGAGAAGATGTTTTGTTTGAAGATTTCTTCGACTACTGTCCACATTGCGGAAAGGCTGTGAAATGGCAATGAAAGTATTAATCGCCTGTGAGGAATCACAGGAAGTGTGCAAAGCGTTCCGTGAACGTGGACACGAAGCATACTCATGCGACATACAGCGCTGTTCTGGTGGGCATCCGGAATGGCACATAAAAGGCGATTGTATTCCTCTGATTGATGGTAATTGCCATTTTATTACAGAGGGGGGGCAATGGGAAATAATTGATGGCAAATGGGATTTGATCATAGCGCATCCACCTTGTACATATTTAACTTGCAGCGGAGAACGATGGTTTAACACAGAGAAGTATGGAAAAGACGCTGAAAAAAGATGGCGTGACAGACTTGAAGGAGCGGTCTTTTTCATGCGATTTGTGGCAGCAGATTGCAAACGAATAGCAATTGAAAATCCTGTTGGCGTGATGGGAACTGCATTCCGGAAAGCTGATCAGATTATTCAGCCATACGAATATGGACATCCGGACAGGAAATCAACTTGTTTATGGCTGAAAAACCTTCCGCTGTTACAACCGACTGAGATAGTGAAACCAAATATAAAAACTTACAAATGCAAGAGTGGAAAAACAGTAACATTTTCTGCTGATTATGGATTCGGTTTTGGCGAAGAAAATAAGCGGCGGAGATCAAAAACATATCCTGGAATAGCCAAAGCAATGGCAGAACAATGGGGAACATTGTGACTTAAAGGCAACAATAACGCAGAAAGGTCGGTGAAGTGGAATGACAGATGAAGAACGCAGAGAAATGGTAAGGAAAAATTATGCCATGCAGATGAATATGCTTGGATACCATGCTGATGGGGATAGAAAGGATATGGTAGAGGTAGTCCGGTGCAAGGATTGCAAGCACAGACCCAAAGAGCCGAATTTGGAAACATATGAATCCGGTTTTGATCTTGAGTTCCCAGATTCAAAATGTCCGTGCCAATGTGATGATGGATGGTATTCATGGTATCCAGAGGATGATTGGTTCTGTGCAAACGGGGAGGCACGAGAATGAGCGGACGACGAGAGCCGATGACAGGATACCGGCATATCTGCCCGATCTGCGGGAAAGAATTCTGGGGCAGTTCGGAATGGAAATACATCAAGAAAAAGCGAATCCAGGGGACAAGCTATACGAAAGTCTACTACTGCAGCTGGAAATGTATCAGGATAAAGGAAAAGGCGAATAATTCGGATTAAACACAGACAGAGATCTGCATCCGGATTATATAGGAAGAAACAGGCGCCAGGAGGAATCCGAACGCGGGGGCGGCGTCCCGCTTCGAAGGCTTGTATGGAGTATTAATAAATCGCGCATGGAGTGGAGGATGAGATCCGGATGGGGTGGCGGTACGACGCGCTGTTTGAGCGGGAATATGATCCGAAGGCGCAGCCGGATCTGACGGAATACTGGAGACAGGAGCGAAGCGAATTTCCAGTCGGCCGGATGGGATACCGGCGGAGGATCACGGTGGCCGGTCCGCGGATGGAGGTCGAGGTCTATCCGGTATTCGGGAAGAAGGACGAGGGGAAGGCCAGGGCGGCGAAGCAGAACATCACGCCGGAGAAGGTGAAGCGGCTGAACAGGCAGCGGGCGGAGAGGTACATCAGCCAGCTGGCGGACTGCAACTTCACAGAGAAGGACATAGAGCTGACGCTGACCTACAAGAAACACTACCAGCCGGACGCGGAGAGATGCAAAAAGGACGTGAGGAACTTCCTGGACCGGCTGAAGCGGTACCGGAAGAAAAACGGACTGGGTGATCCGAAGTACATATACGTCATCGAAGGCGGAAGGGAGAAGAAAAACGGATTCGGGGTTACAAACTTTCACTGCCACATGATGATGGACGGAGCGGTGGACCGGGCGACGCTGGAGATGCTATGGGAGAACGGATACGCCAACACGAAGCAGCTGCAACCGGACGAGGACCGGGGTCTGGAAGAGCTGGCAAAATACATGATCAAGGAATCGAAACAGATCGGGCGGAGGTTTTGCCATAGCAGGAACCTGGAAAAACCAAAGATCAGGGCGAAGGACGCAAAGACGAGCAACAGGGTCGTGAAGGCGATCGCGCACGACATCCGGAACGAGGCGAAAGCGGAAATGGAGAAAAGGTATCCGAGCTACAAGTTCGTCGAATGCAAGGTCTATTATTCGGACGTTCTGGACGGAGTCTATATCAGGGTGCTGATGAGGAAGAGAGGGGGACGAAAGAATGAAAAAGTTTTTCAGCGTGATCGTTCCGGTGCATAACGCGGCGGAGTTCATGCGGAAGGGAATGGACAGCATATTCAGCCAGGATTTCAAAGACTA
>JAGCBO010000125.1 GCA_017652125.1 Clostridia bacterium
ACCACCCTGGCCGCGCTGCGGGCGTGAGGATCGATAATCAGTTTGCCGCCGGTCTCCAGCGCCTTCAGGCGGTCCACTTCGGACTCGTGGTGGTCGAAGGCCAGAGCCACCCGGGGATCGTAGGGCAGATTGGTGGTGATATCGCGCTTGCTCAGCTCCACCTTTCCGTCCTGCACGTCCTTGGGATGGACAAACTTGATCTCGTCGATCATATCCATATCCTTGAGCATCATGGCGCAGGCCAGGCCGTCGAAATCACTGCGGGTAACCAGTCTCATTTTCTGTTCCATGAAAAAGCCCCCTTGTTCAGCAGAATTCTTGTATCTACTGCCAGTATAGCATATTTTTTCCGTTTTCACCATACCCGGGAAAGGATCCCGCCTGACAAAGAAATTGGACGGGATTAATCCGGAAACAGGGGAGGCTCTGCTTCATCCGGCCGTGCACAACAGGGAGAATCTCCTGACCCTCATGAACGCGGCGGATGATCCCGGTTTCGCGATCCGGAACGTGGAGGTTGTGTTTGATGAGCAGGGAGAACTGGCGCTGATCAGGCGCTTCTATGTGCCCTGGCAGTAAATATCGTACCCCGCGGAAAAGAGAGGCCGCGCGCGGCCTATTTCCCGGGCGCGGCGGACAGGCCGGAGTTGAGGTACATATCCGCGGTGTTTCCGCTGCCGAAGGAGCCCGGATCGGTGCCGATGGACGTCAGGGAAATGCAGTCCCTGAACATTTCAGCCATGTTTTCCGCCGACGCGAGGGAGAAGCCGCTGACATCCAGGCCGGTCAGTGATTCGCAGCCGGCGAACATCTGCTCGAAACTCGTTACTTTCTCCGTCCGGAAGCTGTTGACATTCACCTCTTTCAGATGCGCGTCTCCGTGGAACATGAAGTCCATCCGCGTGACGGAGGAGGTATCAAAGCTGCCCAGATCCAGCGACAGCAGGTAGGGGCAGCCCTGGAACATCTGGCGCATGCTGGTGACGGAGGCGGTGTTCCAGCGGGACAGATCCAGGCGGTCCAGCTGTTCGCAGTTCAGGAACATGCCTTCCGTCTTCGTGACACGCGAGGTATCAAAGCCCGAAACATCCAGGGAGAGAAGGCTTTTGCAGCCGGAGAACATAAAGCTCATGTCCTGAACGGACGAAGTATGGAAGCCACTGAGATCCAGCTCCTCCAGCTTCTGGCATTCGGAGAACATAAAGTTCATATCGGTCACGGAGGAGGTATCCCATCCGGAGAGGTTCACTTTCCTCAGGTTGACGCACTGCTCGAACAGGGAGTTCATCGTAAGCACCCGGGAAGTGGTAAAGCCGCTCAGATCCAGCTCCTTCAGCGACGTACAGTACATAAAGACACCGGTCATTTCCCTGGCCCGGGAGGTATCCAGCCCCCGCAGGTCCAGCTTCTCCAGCTTTAGGCATCCGTCAAACATATGCGTAAGCCGGACTACCCTGTCCATGGTCATGCCGTTCAGGTTCAGGGAAAGGAGCTGCTCGCAGCGCTGAAACAGGCCGTCCGCGTACAGCAGGGAGGAGAAGGGAACGCCCTCAAAATCCAGGGATTCAAAGGCGGAGAAGGAAAAACAGTTGGTCGCGCTCTCCACCCGGGAAAAATCCGCCAGGCCGTTCCAGACCAGCCGGGACGCGCCCGAATAGCTCTGGAACATTCCGCTCATGTCCGTAGGCATCCGGAGGGGGCCGCCCGCGCCGATATACAGCGTCTTCTGTCCGTTTTCCTCTTCCACCCAGGCCTTGACGCTGCCGTCTTCCGCCTCGGATACATCCCAGGCGTCCTGACCGAAGGGCTTGTCCGTCAGCTCAATCCGGCTGATTTCCTTTCGCTTCCAGGGCCCGCCGAAGACGGACATCTCCCGGGCGGCTTCCGCTCTTCCGTCCGCCGGCGGATCCGGCCTCAGCACCGGCAGCTCCTGCCGGGCCAGCCCCTCATAATGGACGCGAACGGAAGAAGCGGGCGCCTCCGTCACGGCGGGAGGAACGCTGTCCGTCGCCGCGGGCGCATCCGTCGCTGCGGGCGCTTCTGTCGCCGCGGGTGGAATCGGGGCAGCCGGAGGCGGATTCTTCCCCGGGAGAACAAACAGCAGAATGACCGCGATCAAAACCGCCGCGCCTCCGAGGCCCGCGCCGAGGATGATGCCTTTCCGGCCCGTCTGTTTTTTCCCGGAAGCATTGCCGGAGGCGCCGGTTCTTTTTTTGCCGCTGACCGGTTTGGAGATCAGATACCGGTCGGCCAGCCGGTCCATGCTTTCGGAAAAGTATTCCGTCGTTGCGCTGAGCCCGTTCTGAAAACGGACTTCATCGATCTCCCGGGGAAGCGATTCGGGAAACCGGAACCCGTTAAGCAGGATCGGTACGATATTCTTCTTTTTCTTCAGGGCTTCCGCGATCTCACGGCGCACCCAGTCGCCCTCTTCCTGACAGCGGTCCAGGGCGTGGGGGGACAGGATCAGCACAAAATCCTGGCAGGAGTCGATGGCCTCCAGCAGGGCCTCGTTAAACTTCCCGGCCCGAAGCACTTCCAGGTCATAGAAAACATTGTAGCCCCGTTCTTTCAGCGCCTGATAGATGTGCATGGCGGTCATGTCGCCGCCGTCGCGCCGGTAGCTGATAAATACGTCGCAGTTCATCATCGCTCGCACCTCATGGCTCTTTTTGTTTCCTGTCCATCGCCGGTTCGATTATATCAAAAACAGCCTTCCCGGGCAAATTGAAAAAAACTGGGGGGGACGCCGCGCCCATGAGCGCCATAAAGCGCCGTCATGGCTTCGATTTCCCGGCAGTCGTCGATTCGCACAGTATCCCAGGCATGGATGATCCTGCTGTCCCCTGTTCATTTTTGCCTTTTACCCCCGTAGGATTCCGCGGTATAATGCTTAAGACTGTTTTTCGTTTTATTTTTCATTTTTTATGAACCGTCCCCTGTCTCCTTTTGTCCCCTGCCTCTCTTCTTATCCCTTCAGGATCCGGCACTCTTTTCCCTGGAAGGCCAGACCGTATTTCAGGATATTTTCGGACGGAATGCCCCGGGAGATCAGCTCCGCCTCATACCGCTTTTCCTCAATCTGCTTCAGGGCGTTGCTGGCGGTATCCTCCAGCGTTGTTTCCCCGTCGTCCGCATCCATCACCTTGAACTCCATGATCACGGCAGGATCGGACAGGTTTTTCGGCTCCATCATGACGTCATAACGGCCGAATCCGCTTTCCCGGTTGGAACGCAGATGATACCCCTGCGCCTGTTCCACCATCAGTCCCAGCACAAAGCCGTGATAAAACCGTTCCGGCTCCGCCTCTCCCGGATGGTTCCCTGTATCAAAGGAACTGAAGGTTCGCAGGGCGATTCTGTTCATATACCGGTTCATATCCAGCACATTCCCCCGCAGCATAGACCGCACAAAGGGCGTCAGCCCATCCTCCTGATTAAACCATCTGTGGACCATATCGTCAAACATGATCTGTACTTCACCGTTGGTCAGAGCCATCCGGTAAACGGGCCTGGACCGGAAACCCGGCTCCTGCATAGCCGGAGTGAGGAGAATTTTCAGATATCCGGACGCCAGCAGCAGGCTCCAGATCGCGTCCTTGTCGTGATCCAGCTGGCTGAAAATGATTTGTTCATCGAAAGACGCTTCAATAAAGTCTCCCTGCAGCAGCGTCTCAAACTGCTGCTTCAGCTCCGGGCTGCCTCTCCGCAGGAGAGTTCCCACCAGCCCGTTGCCGCTGGTATTGGCCCACCAGGTATCCAGTTTTCCCGTGCTCAGATAATTAATGACAGACCAGGGATTATAGATATCCGTGATTCCGCCGAAGGTAAATCCGTCATACCAGAGCTTTACGCCGGCCTGTTCCTTTTCGCCGTATCCCTGCTCCTTCATCGCCGTGAAAACCTCTTCCTCGGTGAAGCCGAAACAGTCCGCATACTGTGTGGAGGTTGTCGTGACGACCACCAGATTGTTCAGATCGGAAAAGATGGACTCCTTACTGACCCGGGTGATCCCGGTCATCACCGCCCGGGCGAGAGAAGGATTCGTCTTAAAGGTATTGTTGAACATCGTTCTGGTAAAAGCCACAAGCTCGTCCCAGAATCCGCCGATATATGCCTCCTGCAGCGGGGTGTCATACTCATCCAGGAAGATCAGAACTTTCTTCCCGTAAACCTTTTCCAACAGAACGGACAGCAGGTGAATCGACAGGGCGGCCGCCTCATCCGACATATCCTGACTGATAGCGGTAAGTTTTTTTCTTTCTTCCTCATCCAGCCGGTCGGATTGCTTCAATTCCGGATATCTGCCAAAAAGCTCACTGATCAGGGCCTTCATCTGATACATAGTGCTTTGCCAGGTCGTCCCCTTGATTCCGGCGAAGCTGAGAAAAATCACCGGCCAGCTGCCCTGTTCCTTCCGGATGGCCTCGTCTTCCCAGACGTCCAGTCCCTCAAACAGGTTGCTCCGCTTTTCATACTTGTTGGAAAAGAAGCAGTTCAGCATGGACATGTTCAGGGTTTTCCCGAAGCGCCGGGGACGGGTA
>JAGCBO010000126.1 GCA_017652125.1 Clostridia bacterium
AAAGGATGCCCTGGAAAAACCGGTGCCCATGCTTCTGCAGGCACAGCCAAAGGAAGGAATCGACGAGGCGCCCGTGCGGAATTCCGAAACCGGCGGCGCGCGGATTCCGCAAACGGGGGGACTGACGGTTTCCGTCAGCAGCAGCCTGCCGGAGGCGGCCCGGGAGATTCATTCCGAACCGCTGGCTGCTCCCGTTTTTCCGCCGGACAAACCGGAAGGACAGCAATCGGTGTTCGCGGAAGCACGCGGGACAGAAGAACCTGAGAACCTTCCGGATCCGGCAGAGCTTCCGGCCGCGGCGGAGCTGCCGGGATCCCGGGAGAACGCTGCTGCCCGGAATCGACGGGATGATCAGGAAGAGCCGCTCACGGCCGGCAGCCCGGAGCCGCGCTGCCGGGAACCGGAGATTCAGATGGAAAGCTTTGTTGAGCATACTCCGCTTCCCATGAGAATCTTCGGAGCCGTGTTCGACACCTATATTCTGATTGAATATCAGGATCAGCTGCTGCTGGTGGATCAGCACGCCGTACATGAACGGCTGCTTTTTGACCGGATGATGAAGGAATTCGTGGACGGAGAACAATTTGCTTCGCAGGAGCTGCTGGTTCCCCTGATTTTCAGCGCGACCCGGGCAGAGCAGACTGTCCTGGATGAAAACCGGGACATGCTGGAGAGGATCGGACTGAGCGTGGAACCTTTTGGGGAGAGCGATATGGCGATCCGCTCCGTTCCGATGGTGCTGGGAGAACCCGAATCCATTCCGTTTGTCCGGGAAATCATTTCCGAACTGGAATCCGGAAAGAATCCCGGCTTTGAGAAAAAACGGGCGGCGATCCTGCAGACGGCCTGCAAACACGCGGTCAAAGGCGGAGAGAAGCTGCCGGAAGATGTTCTGAGGGATCTGGTGGAACAGATGGTGAATCAGAAGGTCACCCCCACCTGTCCTCACGGCCGCCCGCTGGTGGTATCCATCACACACAGGGAGCTGGACCGGAAATTCAGGCGGATACAGTAGGAGCGCAGCCATGACAGAACGGATCCTGTGCAGGGTGCTGACCGGACCGACCGGAAGCGGGAAGTCCGAATGGGCGATGAAGCTGGCGAAGGAACAGGACTGGGATATTCTCTGCATGGACAGTATGCAGATCTACCGGGGCATGGATATCGGCACCGCCAAACCGACCCGGAGCGAGCAGGAACAGGTGCCGCATTACCTGCTGGATCTGGCGGACCCGACGGAAGCTTTTTCCGTGGCCCGGTACCGGGAAATCGCGGAGGAAACGATTCTGGAAAGCCATCGGAGAGGCCGGCAGGTATTGTTTGTCGGCGGAACCGGCCTCTATCTGCAGGCCATGATGCATCCCATGATCATGGGGGAAGTGGAGGCGGATTCCCGGCGGCGGGAGGAGCTGCTTGAGCAGGCCCTGACCCCCGAGGGACGGCGGGCCCTGCAGGAGCGGCTGCGGGAACTGGATCCCGTGACAGCGGAGAAGCTGCCGGTGCAGGATGTGCGCAGAATCATCCGGGCGATTGAAGTATCCGAGAAAACAGGACATCCCTTTTCCGAGCAGCCGGAAAGGGAAACGCAGTCTCCCTTTGCATGGAGAGCGGTTTCGCTGCAGATGGAGAGAAAGACGCTGTACGAGCGGATTAACCGGAGAGTGATCCGGATGATGGAACAGGGACTGGTCCGGGAAGTGGCGGAGCTCCTGCGGTCCGGAGTTCCGGAGACCGCTCAGAGCATGAACGGAATCGGGTACCGGCAGATCATTCCTCTGCTGAAGGGGGAAATACAGGAAGCTGACGCGGTGACGGAGATTCAGCTGGCTTCCCGGCATTACGCCAAACGGCAGATGACCTTTCTTCGCCGGGAAGAAACGATCCGCTATGTGGAAGCTTTGCAGCCGGATACGGAAGAAGAACTCAGAAAGGCGTTGGGCATCGAAACATGAAAACCGAAGCATCACAACTCATTGAATCCCTGATCAGCCGGGCAGAGGGGGAGCTGGCGGACATTTTTTCCCGGATTGATCAGAACGAAATCATCCGGACCCGTCAGATTCTGGACGTATTCAGAAGTCACGCCGTTTCCTACCGCCACTTTGCGCCCAGCTCCGGATACGGATATGACGACATCGGACGGGACACGCTTGAAAAAATCTATGCGGATATATTTCACACGGAAGCGGCGCTGATGCGGCCCCAGATTGCCAGCGGAACCGCCGCGCTGAGCCTGACCCTGTTCGGACTGACCCGCCCGGGGGATCATCTGATCAGCGCGACGGGAACGCCCTATGATACGCTGACGGGGATTATCGGAACCGGGGCGGTTCCTCCGCCCGGCTCCCTGAAGGAACAGGGAAGAAGCTACACTGAAATTCCGCTGCGGGAGGACGGAAAAATTGACACCGCGGCAGTGGAAGCCGCGATCCGTCCGGAAACGACGCTGATCATCGCCCAGCGAAGCCGCGGCTACGCCTGGCGGAAAAGCCTGATGCCGGAAGACTTTCAGGAACTGGCGGACCGGATTCACCAGAGTCATCCCGGAATCCTGCTGATGGTGGACAACTGCTACGGAGAGTTTGTCCGGGAAAAGGAACCCACTGATTTCGGGGCGGATCTCTGCGTCGGTTCGCTGATTAAAAACCCGGGAGGCGGTATCGCACCCACGGGCGGATATGTTGTCGGGCCGGAAAAGAGCGTGGAGAGGATTGCGTGGAGACTGACGGCCCCCGGACTGGGGCGCGAGCTTGGATCCTATGCGGCCTCCTACCGGCCCTATTATCAGGGCCTGTTCATGGCGCCGCATACCACCGCGCAGGCCCTGAAGACCGCCATTCTGACAGCCCGCGTTCTGGAAGGTCTCGGCTGTGAAGCCTCGCCCGGCTCCGCGGAACCGAGAGCCGATATTATCCAGGCGGTCAAGCTGCATCAGCCGGAACGGCTGGTTGCCTTCTGTCAGGGCATTCAGACGGCCAGCCCGGTGGACAGCATGGCGCTGCCGGAACCCTGGGCGATGCCCGGATATGAGGATCCGGTTGTGATGGCTGCGGGAACCTTTGTGGCGGGAGCCAGCATCGAACTGAGCGCCGACGGGCCCATGCGGGAACCCTATACCGTCTATATGCAGGGAGCCCTGACCTATGCGCACGGGCGGATTGCTCTGGCGGAGGCGCTGAACCGAATGCACGCCGGCGGGACGATGAAATTGCCCGGAGATGAATAAGTTCAGCGCTTGACAGAGGGACGCCGGTTTACTATAATTTTTGTACAGACAAGTTAAGGAACAAAGGAGGGCTCAGAGTTGGATATCCAAGCTTTGCAGGTTCACGCACGTCATGTTCGCCAGAATATTATCAAGATGACAGCCAAGGCGGGCGCCGGGCACCCGGGCGGATCTCTTTCCTGCACCGACGCGCTGGTGGCGCTGTATTTTGATGTGATGAATGTGGATCCCAAAGACGAGAAGAATCCTCAGCGGGATCGTTTTGTCCTGTCCAAGGGGCACGCGGCTCCCGCCCTGTACGGGACGCTGTGCGAACGGGGATACTTTGAGGAAAAGGAATTCGATCTTTTCCGCCAGCTGCACGGCATTCTGCAGGGGCATCCGGACATTAAGAAATGCCCCGGCGTTGATGCCTCCACCGGATCCCTGGGTCAGGGGATCTCCATCGCCGTCGGCATGGCGCTGGGCGCCCGGCACACGGGGAACCCCTGCCATGTGTATACCATCGTGGGGGACGGGGAAAGCCAGGAAGGCCTGGTCTGGGAAGCCAGCATGGCCGCGGCCCATTATCATCTGGACAATCTGACCGTGATTCTGGATCATAACGGCATGCAGATTGACGGCACCAATGACGAAGTCATGAGCATCGGGGATATTCACGCGAAGGCGGTGGCATTCGGCTACGACGTCATCGAGGTGGCCGACGGAAATGACATGCAGCAGGTGCTGGACGCCCTGCATACCCCTCCGAAGGAAGGGAAACCGCGGTATATCATTCTCAACACGCTGAAGGGCAAGGGCGTCAGCTTTATGGAAGGCCAGGTCGGATGGCACGGGAAAGCGCCCAACGCTGAACAGGCCGCACAGGCTTTGAAGGAATTGGAGGATTAAACTCATGGAGAAGAAAGCAATCCGTGTCGCGTACGGCGAAGCGCTGGTCCGTTTAGGCGCAGAAAATGAGAAAGTCGTTGTGCTGGATGCTGATCTGGCTGCGGCGACCATGACCAACGCATTTAAGAAAGAATATCCGAACCGTTTCTATGACTGCGGCATCGCTGAGGCGGATATGGTGGATATCGCCGCCGGAATGAGCACGATGGGTCTGATTCCTTTCTGCTCCACCTTCGCGGTATTCGCCGGGCGCAGTTATGATCAGATCCGGAACGGGGTCTGCTATCCGAAATTCAATGTGAAGTTCGGCTTCAGCCATGCCGGAATCACGCTGGGCGAAGACGGCGGAAGCCATCAGGCGATCGAGGATCTGGCGCTGATGAGAGTGCTGCCGAATATGACGGTCTTCGCGCCGTCCGATGCCAACGAAGTTTATCAGTGCGTGGAAGCCGCGGCGAAGATTGACGGTCCGGTGTATATCCGGACGGCCCGGCTGCCTTCTCCCATCTATGATCCCCGGCCCTTCACCGTGGGCAAGGGAACCGTGATCAGGGACGGGAAGGACTGCGTGCTCTTTACCTGCGGCATTATTCTGGAGCATGTGCTGGATGCGGCAGAAAAGCTGAAGGATTACGGCATTGACGCGGCGGTGGTCTCCTTCCACACCATCAAGCCCTTTGACGAGGAGCTGGCGAGAGAATATACCGCCAAATGCAAAAACGTGTTCACTATCGAAGAGCATTCCGTCATCGGCGGCCTGGGTGACGCCGTGGCCTCCGCCATCATTACGCACGGGGTGGAGAATTTCCGGAAAATCGGCATTCAGGATGTGTTCGGTCAGAGCGGAAAACCTGCGGATCTGCTGAAGGAATACGGACTGACCGGCCCGCAGATGGCGGAAGAAATTGCCGGGGTTCTGAAGGGATAAACGGAAC
>JAGCBO010000127.1 GCA_017652125.1 Clostridia bacterium
GGATCAGCTTCTTCTCCAGCGTCTGATACTCCGCCATCCGGGCCGCGTCATCCACAATCGCCCGGGCGGCCGCCACCCGGCGAATGGTCTCCGGATCGGCATAATTGAGGCTGCGGCCATGGCTGTTGGCCTCGCTGCCGAAGAAGGTATACATTATATTGGCCGGATCATTGTAATCCATGCCCCAGGTGCCTACCAGGGAATCCATCGTTCCGCTTCCCCGTTTCGCCAGCCAGGAAGAATGATCATAGCTGACAATCTCCGCCCGGATCCCGACCGCCTCCAGATTCTGACTGATGGAGGCGCAGATCAGCTGAACGCTGGTGTTGGAGGAAGTATTCATCGCAATTTCGAAGTGAATCTGGCCGTCGGCGTATCCGGCTTCCGCCAGCAGCTTCCGGGCGCCTTCCGGATCAAAGGCAAAGCCTTCCAGGGCGTCGTTATGGCCCCAGACGCCGGTCGGAATGATTCCGTTTTCCCGGATGGCATCGCCCATGTAGATGCCCTGGATGATCGCGTCCGCATTCACCGCCATGCCGATCGCCTTGCGGACCCGGACGTCCTTCAGGAACTCATTCTGCTCATTCAGCACCAGGAAGGTCAGCCCCACCCGCGGGGTGCTGACGATCCGGTCCGCCATGACGGGCTTGTACGCGGAGGCAACGATCACACTGTCCAGGTTGGCCAGATCGATCAGATCCAGCTCGCCGCCCTGGAACTTGAGATTCTGGGTTCCGGCGTCCGGCTCCACCCGGACGATCAGCTTTTTCACGCTGGGTTCCGGACCCCAGTACCGCTCGTTATACACCAGGGTATAGTGATCATTCGCCACCCACTCCGTGACGATATAGGGACCGGAGCCGATCGTATCCTCGGGCTCGCTGCCGAAGCCGGTGACCCGGGCCATGGTTTCCGCGTCCACGATGGACATGGCGGGCGAGGAAAGCTCCGCCGTAAAGCCGGCGTTCGGATCGGTCAGGGTGACGGTGAAATGGGTGTCATCCTCCACCTGAAAGCCCTTCAGCGAGTCGGCCTCGCCCTTCATGAGCGCTTCTCCCCCCTCGATTTCCAGGGGAATATCCGTATTCTGGTGGCCCACCTTCAGCAGGCGCTCAAAGCTGTACTGCACGTCCGAAGCGGTCAGCGCGCTGCCGTTGGAAAACACGACCCCGTCCCGCAGGGTGAAGCGGTAGGTCCGCCCGTCCTCACTGACGGAGAAATCCGTCGCCAGACTGTTCACGAGCGCGGCCTTCCCGTCCACCAGCTTGGTTTCAAACAGCCGGTCCATGACGTTCATCGGGATCATGTAATCATCTGTAGTCTCCGCCACGTCCATGGTGGAAATATCATAGAGTATCGCGCACCGCAGCAGGCCGGGTTCAACGTTCTCCGCCGCGGCACAGCCCAGAAGCAGCGCCAGCGCCGTCAGCAGGGATAAACATTTTTTCATCCTTCCAGTCCTCCTGTCGTTTATCGGGGCCGCTTATTTCTCAACTGTCGGGATTATACCATGGAAGGGGCGGGCCTGTCCATGCGCGCGCATGAAAAATGAGCTTGACAGAAAGGCCGATCAACGCGAGAATGGAATGGAGAGGAAAAGAATGGCAGAGGAAGCAGCCGTTTCCTGACATTTTCCGGATTTCTTCGTATCAACCAGTGAATCCCCCCGGCCGGAGGAAGGCGAAAGCCCGTCCGGATCCGGCCGCCGGGATCCGCTGAAGCATACGAAAAAGACCTGTGAAATGAAAGGAAGGAAAGGAATTGTTCAAACGAATTCTGATGATTCTGATGGCAGCTGTTCTGCTCTGGACCGCCGCGGGCGCCGCGGCCGCCGAAGCGCTCACGTCCAGCCGCGATTTCACCCTGACCCTGGAAGATCTGAAAACACTGAACGGCGGGAATCTCCGCGTGCATCAGGAAAACGGCAAGGTCACCTTTGTGGACGGAACCTGCTCCCCGGATCTCGTGAGGAATCAGGACGACGCGCAGGCCGTGGTGGCCGCCATGACGCCTCTGCTGAGCGGCGCCGACAAAGCGACGCAGTTCGAGCTCTGGAGCGTGCAGAACGATCCGAACGGGAATATCTATTACGTATTCCAGCAGGTGCAGGATGACGTGCTGGTGCAGGGCGGAGCCGTCAAGGTGATCACGGACCGGAACGGAAAAATGCTCGGCCTGACCGGCAGCGTGATCTCCGATCTGCCCGATCCGGAAGCGGAAAACGATGCCGCCGCCATCACCGCGGAGCAGGCGGAAGCCCTGGCGCTGGCCCGCGCGAAGGAAGACCTGAAGGGCAATCCGACCCTGGTGCCGGGCGTGACGGCGAAAATCATCCTGCCCATTGACCGGGAAATCGATATTACGCAGGATGACATTCCCTCCCGCTATGTCTGGGTGGTTTACACCACCAACCCCGCCGGCAGCCTGTCCTCGGTCGACCTGCCCTATCTGGCGCACTATATCACGCTGAACGGGGAATATCTCTACTCGCTGCCCACCCTCCTCCCGTGGGATCAGGCATGCACGGCCGGCTATGACGCCAGCTACGTGTTCCAATTCATGGAGCCCGCCGAATACACCGGATATATGGACCTGTCCGACGGAACGGAGAAGGAGATCACCGTATCCGTGATGCGGGACACCCGCACCGGAATGTACTACCTGGGCAATATCGAGCATCAGATCGTGGTCGCGGACTGCTGGGAGTTCCTGTACAACCACGGAAACGTGGTGCTGGAATACAGCCCGGACAACCGGGAGTGGGACCAGACCTGTCTGCTCGCGCTCTATCAGTACTGCAGGGTATGGGATTACTACAACGCCATCGGCTGGAAGGGCGCCGACGGGATCAACACCCCCATCATCCTGCTGAAGGATTACTGCGACGAGGAGCACCATCCGATCGATAACGCGGCCTATGCCGGAAAGCTTTACGGGTGGCAGACCTTCCTGTCCAGCTCCGCCAACGATCTGTCCCAGTGCCTGGACGTCTGCGCCCATGAGTTCACCCACTGCGTGACCGGATCCCTGATGACCTATAACTCCTATATCAACGACTACGGCGCGATCAACGAGGCGGTCAGCGATATTCAGGGCAACGTGTGCGAGATGATGCTCGGGGACACGACGGATACCACCTGGCTGCTGGGAGAAAACAGCTCCAGCCCGGTGCGGAGCATGAGCGATCCTCACCGGTTCCATCAGCCGGAATACGTCTGGGACGTGTTCTACAAGACCGGCGTCCTGGAGCCGACGGAGATCAACGACTACGGCGGCGTGCATACCAACTCCTCCCTGCTGAACCGCGTCGCCTGGCTGCTGTGCACGGAGGGGGGCATGTCCCTGGAGGAGGCCCGGACCTTCTGGTTCACGGCGGACTGCGCCATGGTGCCCGGTTCCAACTATCCGCAGCTGCGGGAGCTGCTTCCCTGGGTGATGAAGATCTGCGGGCTCGACGCCCGGCAGGACGCGCTGGCCGATGCCATCGCCCGGACGCGGCTGGGAGAAACCGAAATGCCGGAAACACTGACGGAAAACAAAGCCCTGGTCACGCTGACCCTGCCGGACAACGCGGTATTCAGCAACGGGAAATGGGTGCTGATGCTGGCCAGCTTCAACGCGGACAAGCTGAAGGAAAAGATCCTCACCCTGATCGACGACGCCGTCCAGGGCCGCTGGGACAACTATCCGGCCATGATTCGGGATCTCGCGGCCCCGAAGCCGCCGGCCGAAACGCAGCAGGGGGGCGGGTTCCTGGATTTCCTGCTGGCCGCGATGAAGACGGCGGGCGAATACCTGGCCGAGGGCGGCCCGGAGGCTGAACCGGCCCCCGCCCCGGAGAAGACGCCCGAGCTCGACGAGCTTCTCCTCTGGCTCCGCAGGGAGGCGCAGGATGTGTTCTACTACGACACGGGCAGCGCGGGTCAGGACGGGCGCAGCATCCGGATGATCAGCAAGCCCGGCATTACGCTGCCCATGCTGCTGTATGTATCCATCAAGCCCGGCACCGCCGATCCTGAAAGCGTGAAAGCGGCCATCCTGCTGAACGGCCGCTGGGTGGACCCCACCGGTTTCCTGATCGACTTCTTCAGCGATACCGAAGATAAGAGCGGAGAAGAGCTTCTGATCCGGCTGACGGAAAGCGAGCTTTTCAGGGAAGGAATGAAGATTCTGCAGCAGGGCGGGGGCCTGGCGGGCCTCCGGAAGGCGCTGACCCTGGAGATCGGGGGCGGCCAGACATATGAGCTGCCGGCCGAAGGCCTGGATCAGATCACGCTGGATACCGTGATCACCCCGCCTCCGCTCACGACGCAGGAAGTCGAGCATAAAATGTCCCGTCCCAAGGAATAATCCCCCCCTGCCTCCCCCCTCCGGGGGGAGGCGCAGACAGGAGCGCCCAGGGCAGGAAGCAAGTCTCAGTTCGATCAGTACGTCAGGGAGGAAATCGACCGGTACAGGGGGATCAGTTACCCCGTCCGGGCCAGTCTCCTGCGCCGGATCAGAACCTGGAAGGTCTCCACGAAAAAGATTCATCCAAACCCCGAGGACGAATTCTGCTTTCAGGACATCGGGCCGAACTACGGCATCATCAGCGATTACGAACAGCAGATTCTGACGGCCCGACGGAACGCCACCCGGATCTTTTCCGAGGCGCTGACCGTGCAGAAGATGCATCCGGACGGCTATATGCTGCTGAACGGGCATCACCGGTGGGCGGCCGCCATCCGGGTGGGCGAGGAAAAGGTTCCCATCCGGATTGTCAACCTGACCACGCTGAACGAAGTGCAGAAGATGATCCGGGACGCGAAAAACAACAAGCGCGTCAGCTTCGATCTGGACGAGGTCATCTTTCCGCCGGAGGACGGCAGCCCCATGGAATCCCCGCTGGGCTTTCCCTGGAGCCGGATCTATCCGGAGCGGATGCGCCTCGGGGTGCCCGCTCTGTTCTCCTTTTTTCAGGCCAGGGCATACGATATCTGGGTATATTCCGCCCGGTATTATTCCACGGACTATCTGAAACGGTATTTCCGCCGCTACGGCATCAAGCTCGACGGCATCGTCACCGGTCTGGTTCAGAACCGGCCCGGCGTCAACGAGATCCGGGAGGAGCTCAGCTCCCTGACCCGGAGCAAGTATCCCCGCACCATCCATATCGACGGAAAATCGGTGCTCTGCATCGACCGGGAAAACCGGCACTTCAACGACTACGAGCTCAGCGGGTCCCCGGAAACCTGGTCCCGCGAGATCATGGATAATGTGAGCGCTTATGAGAAACAGCAGCAAAAGGGCTGATCAGCCCCCCATGCGGGTATCCTTCGATCTGGACGAGGTGCTCTTTGTCTCCCCGCAGACCCACAAAACAGAGCCTCCTCTTCCCTTTCCCCTGAACCGGTTTTTTCAGGAACGGCTCCGGCTGGGCACGCCGGATCTGATCAACAGCCTGCAGAAAATGGGCTACGAGGTATGGATCTATACCTCTTCTTTCCGCACGGAACGCTATATCCGGCGCCTGTTCCGGTGCTACGGCGTGCACCTGGACGGCATCGTCAACGGAGAACGGCACATGCGGGAGGTGCAGCAGAAAAGCAGAACCATTCTGCCCCAGAAGATGCCGAACCGGTACCGCATCTCCCTGCACGTGGACGACGAGGCCGTCATCTGTTCCGCCGGATCCCTCTACGGGTTCCGCACCTATCAGCTGTTCGCCCAGGACGACGACTGGAAGGATAAAATCATCGCCCGGGCGGAATCGATCAAAAAGCTGGAGCGCCCGGAGGACGAGGACTGACGGAGAACGGAAGAGGCCGGTTTTTTTCCGGCCGGAAGGAGAAGGAAGATGGCCGGCGGCAAGGATAAAACCAACGCCATGCGTATCCTGGACGCGCAGAAAATCGTCTATCAGGCCCATACCTATACGGCGGACGCCGGTCTGAGCGGGGCGGAGATCGCCCGGCTGCTGGAGGAGGATCCGGACCGGGTGTTCAAGACCCTCGTCACCCGGGGAAAATCGGGACAGAACTATGTCTTCGTGATCCCGGTGGCGTATGAACTGGATCTGAAAAAAGCCGCCCGGGCCTCGGAGGAAAAAGCCATCGCCATGATTCATCAGAAGGAGCTGCTGCCCCTGACCGGATACGTTCACGGCGGCTGCTCCCCCGTCGGCATGAAAAAAGCCTTCCCCACCTTTCTGGACGAAACCGCCGGGCTGTACGACCGCGTTTTCGTCAGTGGAGGGAAGGTCGGATGCCAGATTGAGCTGGCCCCGTCCGATCTGATCCGCGCGGCGGAATGCCGCCTTGCGGACCTGATCTGACGGAAAGAACAACCTCAGAAATCAGGTTTTCCGGCTCAGCCGCCGGCCTCTGTCCCGATGACCTCCCAGGCCCTCAGGGACGGGAAGGCGGAAGGATCGTCGCTCTTGATCATCCTTTCCAGCTGCAGCCAGGTCACTTTTCTGCCGCCGAGATCCAGCCACTGCCGCCCGGCGGTCTTTTTTAATTCAAAGGATATTTCCTCCCCGTTCGAATCGGTCATATGCCCGCCGACCCACCAGGCGTCATGGGGGAAGTCCGCCCGCAGCGTCAGCGCCATCTTTTCGGCGATGATTTCCCGCCCGAAGTCAATCCGGCACCAGGCGTCCTCCCGGGCGCCGATGCCCCAGCTTTCGAAGGGCCATTCGCCGTGGAAGGTGTTGAACCGAAGGCCGTCGATCACGTTCCGGGCGGCGAAAACCGATTCGCCCCGGGTTTCCACATTCGCGGTGCAGTGGGGATAAAAATCCGTATCCCCCCGCAGATCCAGGGGATTCCGGGCCAGATCCCGGGGACGGGAGAGCTCCTCCGCCGTCATCACCCGGGCGGTCAGGATATTTCTCGGCTGATCAAACGCCCCCGGCGCATAGGCCAGGCGGCGCTCCCCCGCCGGCACCCGCCAGGTGCATACGCCGGAGGGGCAGAACACTTCTCCCGCGGGAACGGCGATCCCCGGCTGCACCCAGAGATGCGCCCCGGGAAAGGAGGTGATCTCCACCCGGTCTCCCGCTTCCCAGACATGATCCAGGCAGAGCCGGGCCTCATCCGGATCCGACGCGCGTGCCAGGATTTCCCCGGCTTCCGACCGTACGATGATTTCCATATTCCCTCATGCTCCTTTTCTTCCGCCGTCTTCCGGCCGCGTCAGTCCTTTTCAGAGAGCAGATCCCATACGGAGATCTGTTTTCTGTTCTCCGGGCTCTCCTCCTTCGCGGGCGCCTTCCGGGGAGCGGGAGAAGCCGGCTTTTCCGCCGCCGCTTTCCGCTGCTCCAGCCGCATCAGGGCGTCCGTCTGGGAAAGCACGGAAAGGATGGCGTTGGTATAGGCCGATGAGCCAGAAAACATCGCGGTCTGCCGCATGACGGCATTCGCCCGCTGCTCCAGCGCCAGGAGGTATTCATCCGAATCATCGGAATAAAAACTGCAGAGCTGTCCGCCGATGAGCACCGTTACTTTTCTCTTCTCCAAATCCGCGCCTCTTTCCCGGAACCAAAGCAAGCCCCTGTCCCGACCGGAATCAAAAAGCAGCGGAGAAACCGAAAGGCCCTCCGCTGTCCGTATCTCATGCCTGAAGCCCGCGATCAGAACTGCTTCACGACAGTAATATCCACCACGCCGCCGCGGATCGCGATCCGGACGCTGTCCGAAACATGCTGCAGAATGGATTTCTCATAGCCGTCCCACTTCGGAATCTCGACAGGCTTATCCATCTTCTCCAGCTCTTCCGCCGAAAGAACCTGGTGGCTCATCACCTTGCTCAGCACCTCATCCGAAACCTGGTACCGGGCTTTGGCCTGGCTGGGCAGGCGCGCCTCGTCCAGAACATTCCGCAGCATGCCCAGGAAGGTCTGGGCGGCCTCGTTCTTCCCGGAGGTGGCGGTCTGCAGCAGATAGGTGCGCTTCTCCCGGGTCATATCGGTCTCCGTGGTCAGATGAAGCTCATACAGCTTCTGGGTAATATCAATCCAGAACTGCGCTTTCATCTCGCCGGTGACGCTTTTGGTCAGGCTCAGCAGCTCCTCCGTCATAATCTCCAGCTGCAGGGCCTCCTTCCCGTTCAGCCCGCTGTACTGCGCCGCCCTGGACGCGTGATCCATCACCTCAGTAAAGCCCGTTCCCTGATTGTCAATCGCAATGATGTCCGTCCTCATTTCAAACTGCCTCCTGCCTTCCGACTGCGCGTCTGTTACTCAATATCCAGAATATCACTGAACCCGGTGACATCAAACACTTCATTCACGATCTCATTCACATGGATGATTTTCAGGCCGCCCGCGCCGCTTAACCGCTTGTGCACGCTCAGCAGCACGCGCAGACCGGCGGAGGAAATATACTCCAGGCCGCTGAAGTCCATCGTCAGGGCATTCACCCCGTCCAGTGAACTCTGAAGCTCCTTTTCCAGATCCGGAGCCGTCATCGTATCCAGACGTCCCTCCAGGGAAATGGTCAAATCCTTTCCATTCTGAGTCTTTGTAATCGTCATGGAAATCCTCCTCTTCCGTATATTCAGGCGGAACGCATTGATAAAAGCAACTCATGATATCATTTTGCAAAAATGATGTCAAGAAAATCTCCGGCATTCCGGCGGGTTCCGCGTTCCTCCTTTTTCCTTGCGCGGGGCCGCGGGATCGGGTATGATGAAAGGCGGCAGCTCAGAGAAGGAAAGGCGGGAGAAGCAGCGATGTCAGCCCCTTACGAAATTCAGATCTTTCGCAGCAGGCGGAAAACCATGAGCGTGGAAATCCGCTCCTCCCGGCTGGTCCTCGTCCGGGCCCCCCTCCTGATCCCGGAGACGGAAATCCGCCGGTTTCTGCGGGAAAAGGACCGGTGGATTCAGAAGCATCTGGCCGAGGCCGCCCGGCGGGAGGAAGAAGCCCGGGCCGTTCCGGGCCTGACCTGGGCGGAAATGACCGCCCTGGGGAAAAAAGCGGTGACCGAGCTTTCGGCGCGGACGGAAGCCTTTGCCCGGCAGATGGGCGTCCGGGTTCACGGCATCACCGTCCGGAATCAGAGAACCCGGTGGGGCAGCTGTTCCTCCAAAGGAAACCTGAACTTCAACCTCATGCTGATGCTCTGCCCGTCGGATGTGATCGACTATGTGGTGGTACACGAGCTGTGCCATCTGAAACATATGGACCATTCCCCCGCCTTCTGGGCGGAAGTGGCCTCGGTGCTGCCGGACTATGCCGCAGCCCGGAAATGGCTGAAGCAGAACGGAGCCGCCCTGCTGGCGCGCATGCCCCGGGGCCCTGAAAAATAGGTTCACGGATCCAGGGGATGGGGGCGGTCGGGCAGGTCTTTCAGCTTGTTGAGGATCCGCCGCATGATCAGCATGGACAGGATGAACGCCAGCACATCCGCCACGGGCTGGGCCAGCTGAAGCCCCAGAATGCCGAAGAGGGCGGGAAGGATCAGCACCGTCGGGATCAGAAAGATGCCCTGGCGGGCGCTGGAAATCACCGTGCTGCTGAGCCCGTAGCCCATGGACTGGGTGCACATATTCGCCATGACGTAAAAGCCCCAGAGCGGCAGCGTGCAGAGCTGCAGCCGGAGGGCGGTGGTACCGATGGAAACCACCAGGGGATCCTCCGCCCGGAACAGGCGGATAATGGAATCGCTGAACAGGAAGGCCGCCCCGCCCAGCACCAGCAGAATCACGGTGGCCACCTTTCCGCAGTACAGATAGGCTTCCCGCACGCGCCGGTATTTGCCCGCGCCGAAGCAGAAGCTGCAGACAGGCTGGAAGCCCTGGCCGAAGCCCACCACCGCGCTGTTAATAAACAGAACAAAGCGGGAAACGATGGACATCGCCGCGATGGCGGCGTTCACCGTCGCGGGATCGGCGGAGATGCCGCCCGCCACCCGGTTCAGAATGATGGTGGCTACGCTGGCGATCCCCTGCCGGCCCAGGGAGGGAAAGCCGTTATACAGGATGCGGCGGTACTTCGCCGCCGTGGGGCGGAAGTCCCGGAAGCGGATCCGGATGACGCCCCTGCGGGTATTGCACATGATCAGCAGAATGGTGAAGCTGACAAACTGGGACAGGGCGGTGGCGATGGCCGCGCCCGCGGTGCCCAGATTCAGGGCGAAAATCAGCAGCGGATCCAGGGCGATATTCAGCAGGCCGCCGGTGGTGATGCCCACCATGGCATAGCTGGCCATGCCCTGAAACCGCAGCAGATTATTCATGACAAAAGAGCACATCATGAAGGGCGCCGCATAAAAGATATAGGAAGCATAGGCGGTCGCGTGGGGCGCAATTTCATTGGTCGCGCCCAGGAACCGGACCAGGGGATCGATGAACAGATTACAGAGGATCATCAGGGCCGTTCCGGTCAGGAAGGCGGTAAAGAAGGCCATGGATACATAGGTCCGCGCTTCCTCCTCCCTTCCCGCCCCCAGGGACAGGCTCAGATTCGTGCCGCTGCCCATGCCGATCATAAAGGCCAGGGCCTGAATAATGGCCATGGCGGAAAACACCACGCCCACCGCGCCGCTGGCTTCCGTGCTGATCCGGCTGACAAAATAGGTATCCGCCATGTTATAGATCGCGGTTACCAGCATGGAAATGATGGTGGGAACCGCCAGTCCGGGGATCACTTTCCGCAGCGGCTCATTCAGCAGCATCTGGGCCCGGTTTTCCGCCGTCATCTTCATGGTGCCGATTCACTCTCCTTCCCCGCCTCCGGGACGGTTAAGCGCGTTCCTCCAGGGCTTCCCGGGCCAGGAGCAGCGCGCCCAGGGCTCCGCTGCGGGTGCCCAGCCCCGGCTCCGTGATCAGGTCCTCCAGCCCGTTCAGAATCCGGGGATGCCGGATATAGCCGTTCAGCCGAACCCTCGTTTTTTCCCGGATCCGGGGGAAAAGATGCTTCTGCTGCATGACGCCGCCGCCGAGAATGATCTTCTCCGGCGAGAAGGCGCAGAGGGCGTTCATGCACATCTGCGCCAGGTAATCCGCCTCCAGATCCCAGGCTTCGTGATCCGGCGGCAGGTCAAAGGCTTTTTTCCCCCATCGCTTTTCCATGGCCGGGCCCGAAGCCAGACCCTCCAGGCAGCTTTCATGGAAGGGGCAGAAGCCCTTCGGCGAGGGATCCCCGGATTCCGGTCGCAGCAGCATATGCCCCAGCTCCGGATGCAGCAGGCCGTGAACCAGCCGCCCCTCCACCACCAGGCCGGCGCCGACGCCGGTTCCGATCGTGACATACATACAGCTGTTCAGACCGCGGGCCGCGCCCAGCTTCCACTCCGCCAGCGCCGCGGCGTTGACATCCGTATCGATTTTCGCGGGCACCCGCAGGCCGTCCCGCAGGATCGGCAGCAGCGCGGCCTGCTGCCAGGCCAGCTTCGGCGTGCTGGTAATCCAGCCGTAGGTCGGAGAGGCCGGATTCAGATCCACCGGCCCGAAGGTGCCGATTCCCAGCGCGTCGATCTTCCGCTCCAGGAACCAGGCCAGCATGGCCGGAATGGTCACCTCCGGCGTTTCCGTCGGAAGGGTGAGCTGCTCCAGCAGCTCGTTCTGTTCATTGCCGATGGAAAGCACCATTTTCGTTCCGCCGGCTTCGAGCGTACCCAGTCTCACGGGCTTCGCCTCCTCTGTTTTCTTCCGGGTTCCGGGCGCCCCGGTACCCGTCCCCTTCCAGAAAACACCGGAAGTCCTCTGACCTCCGGTGTGATTTCTGACGGGATTAGGTTCTGAGGGAAGGGGATTCTTCCCCCGCGTCAGTCGGCAAACTCCAGATCATCGCCTTCCTCTTCGGGTTCCTCCGCCACAGTCGGGAGTCCGAAGAAGGCCTTGACGATCGCCTGGGACCAGGTGACGGTGCTGGTGATTTCGTAATTCTGCAGATACTGCGTATAGAAGTCGAAATAGATGTTGGAGTAGATCGGGATCGTGGGCAGCACTTCGTTGTACCGCTTCTGGAAGGCGATCCACTTGCTCACGTATTCGAACACATCGCCGGGCTCCGTCTTCCGCATGCTGACGGCATCGTAATACAGCTCCTCGTCATCCGAATAGGTGTTGTTCCAGATTTCGTGGCTGGCTGTGGGATCCGTGGAATAGGTGATGGAGGGATCCACCACGATGTGGAAGTTGGTGGCCAGATAGATCATGTCGGTCGTGCGCTCCGACTGGCGGTAATAGGCCTTCAGCAGCTCCTCCATGGGCGCGGGCACCAGCTCCAGCTTAATGCCGACCTTCGCCAGGTTATCCACAAAGTTGCCTTCCTCCTGCATGAACTCCGCCAGGTGGTTTCCGGCCGGATAGAGCATCTTCAGATCCAGGGGAACGATCGCGCCGTCGATCTCCTTGCAGCGGACATCGTCCACGCCGGGCTGGAAGGCTCCGCCGCTGCGGTTCAGATTCCACTTCGCCTTGTCCAGCAGGGCGGCGGCCTTCTCCAGATCCACGGTGTATTCCACCAGGGCGTCTTCCCACTCCGTGGCCAGGGCTTCCCACGCGGCGATCATCTGTTCCATTTCCTCGTCGGTGGTGTAATACCGGTTCTTGAACTTCTTGGTGGGATCCTCCTCGCCCTCCTCGAGCCTGATCTTCACGGTTTCCTCATCGATGAAGTTCACCGGCCAGCCGACCTGGCGGGTCACCAGCAGGTATTCCCACTGTTCGATTCCGAAATATCCGTCCACCCGCAGACCGAAGTTCTGCGCGATCTCTCCGGTTTCCGGATTCTTCACGCCGCAGTATTCGCCGGTCAGCAGATCCCGGTCCATACACCAGGCGATGGCCTGGCGCACTTCCTTTTCATGCACGGTGGGCCAGTCATAGGTGAAGGTCAGGAACGCGAGACCGATCCGGGGATAGTTGGAGAAGCTCAGGCCCGCTTCGCCGGCCCGGCTCATTCCCTCCAGAATGGTGGGGCCGTAGGTGATCTTGTTCACCAGATCCAGCTCGCCGTCCGCCAGCTTCTGGATCATGGTATCGTTATCCGCCACGGTGAAGGAGACCTTCTGAATGGTGGGCTTGACCAGATAATAGGCGTTTCCCTGGGCATCCAGCAGCGGATTGCCTTCCGCGTCCAGCATGGGGATATATTCCACCGGACCGTTTTCATAGCCGTTCGGCAGGCTGTTATGATACCAGGCGCCCTTGAAATAGGGGTTGATTTCATAATGGGAGGTCACGCCGTCCCAGCTCAGCATGGTATAGGGACCGGAGACCACGCTGGGATGGGAGTTATAACCGGTTTCCGGATCCAGAATGGTCTTCTTCAGCAGCTCCGCGGTATAGATCGGCTCCGTGACGGACGGATCCTCATTGCCGATATACACGCCGTAATCCCCGGGGCCGGAATACACCTTGCAGCCGGGAGCGATGACATGAATCGGATAGGGCTCGCAGAGCAGCAGACCGACTTCGAAGAAGTAGGGCAGGAAATCCACATCCAGCCAGACCCAGAGCTCCCGGTCGCTGTGCACTTCCACGCCGGTCAGCACCTTGTCCTGAACCTCCAGCCTTTCCCCGGCGATTTCGCGGCGGCGGGCTTCGATATATTCCTTATATCCCAGCAGATGCTCCGCCCGGTAAATCTTTCCGCCGATCTGCTCGATTTCGGGGCTCATCATCAGCAGCATGGAGAAAGCATAGTCCCACGCGGTGATCTTAGTGCCGTCGGAATAGAACAGGTCGTCGCAGAGCATCATCTTATAGACCCGGTTGCCGTATTCATCCGAACCGACGATCACTTCCTCGACCACGGAGGGGTCGAAGACGTATTCGCCCTGGTTCTGATCCCAGTTCACCAGGTTATAGCCATGCACCAGCGCCCGCACGTCGATATCCGCTGTGTCGTTGCCGAAAAGCTCCGTGAAAAAGTCGCCCTTGGTAATGGTGGGATGGCCGACTTTCAGTTCCTCCGGAAACTGGATCTCCTCCAGCGGAACCTCCGCCGAAGCGTCCGGGGCGCTTTCCGCCTGGGACAGCAGCGGGAGGGACAGCATCACCAGAGACAGCGCCAGGCAAAGGATTTTCTTCATCGCGTTCACAATATCAGGCCCTTTCCTCACATATTCCGGTCCGGCGCCCCCGCGCCGCCGGTTCGTCAGTCAAAGCAGTCGCCGACATGGTTAATCATGATTTCCACACCCAGAGGCGTCTCATAATCCTCGAAGATGTAGAAAGCATTGCCGGGAGCTGAGCGCGGCATTCTGGCTGCCTCCACTGCCGGCCGCACATACGCGGTATTGGTAAAGACCGCGTTGTTTCCGTTCTCCTGCAGATCGGTGAGGGTATAGCCCAGGGTCTGCTGCTCGGTCCAGGTATAGACGGCGGGCTGCCCGTCCAGCAGGGCCGGGAGGTTATTCACCGTCCTGGACCAGCCGTTACTCTCGTTCAGCACAGCCACCGCCACGGTTTCCCGTCCGTTGGACAGGCTCATGGCGACGCTCAGCGGCCGCATGCCGGCCGCATTGTTTTCATCATCCCAGATCTTGGTCACGGAAGCGCTGACCGTTTCCGGCTCATAATCATTCACCACGTTATAGCCGCGGATGGTCGCCCGGTACTGAGGTACCTGATCCTCCCGGATCGTGTAGGCAATCTCCTCGCCGGCGTCATTGTTCCGGGGCAGATTCTCGAAGGTGTAGGACCAGTTGTTCGCCGCGTTCAGCGCGGCACTGGCCGTCTCCGCCCCGTCGGCATACAGCCGCACGGTCACCTGGGCCGGACGGTTGCCGTCCGCGTCGTTATTATCGTTCCAGATCTTGACCACCGGCACGCTGACCGTCACCGCGTCCGGTTCCGGCGTGGGCGCGGGCGCATAGTGGTTATAGAGCCTCGCGGTCACCGTCTTGCCGCCTTCCACCGTCAGGATCAGGCCGGTGGTGCTGTCGCTGCGCAGGGTATAGAGATCCACCAGGGTTTCGGCGTTCCGCTCCACCACCACATAGGTGCCGGGCACCAGATTTTCCAGTGTATACTCTCCGTTCGTAAACTGCGCGTAGGTCAGCCCACGGATAGGCATCTGGTCCGGATCCGGCCCCAGAATATCAAAGGACAGCGCACCCAGATTCGTGTTGGGATCCGGGAGGTCCTCCGGCTTCACCGCGTCCGGCTGGCTGTAGACAAAGCGGAAGTTCAGTTCAGCTGAACCGTCAGCCAGAACCTGCACCGCGTCCGCCACACGGCTGGCGGAACCGTTCAGCCGGTAACCCGGCACCAGGGTATCCGCGTTCAGATCCTCCACCAGATAAACACCGGGCAGCACATCGCCGAAACTAACGGAGCCATTGGCTATGTCCGCATAGGTCAGGGGCGCCGGCATCATCGGATCCGGCCCGTCCACCCGCAGGCGCAGGCCGCTCAGATCGGCCCCCGCCGGCGCGCCCGAAACGGAAGCATTCAGGCTCAGCTTACCGGTCTGCAGGGTATAAACCATCTCTACACCGTTGCGATTCTTCTTGTAGCCGGCCACATCCGGAGCGGAGATCGCGTATGCCGCTGATTCCATCCGTCCATACAGATTTTCCGGCAGAGACAGTTCCAGCCCCCAGCCGTTGCTCGCGCCGACCTTCAGCTCGGCCGTATACGGGTTGCCGTTCTGCAGCACCCGGATGGGCAGGGACGAAGGGCGGATCCCTTTCGCGTTATTCTCATCCAACCAGAGCACCTGAGGGGTCACAGTTCTCTTCTCGACCCGATGGACATAGGTAACGGTCGTGATGTCACCGTTCACGCTGATGGTGCCGTCGGAATAATAAAATTGTCCCAAAGACGGCACGTCTGTGCTTGCCAGCGGCACGGCGACGATCCCGGTCCATCCGTTTTCCGCCGTCAGTATAGCGCCCCCGATGGTGACGCTGCCCGGCCGGATCCCGTCCGCGTCATTCTCATCCTGCCAGTTGATGGTCACAATTCCGTATTGCTGGGTCTGCTCCGCCGCGCCATAGGCCAGGCAGCCCAGCGCCAGCGCCAGAATACACAGGACGGACACAATTCGCCGTAACCGCTCTCTCATCTGTAATTCTCCCCTCTGCTGTCGTACGGGTTCCTTCTCTTTTCAGCGTTCCAAAAAGAACAGACTGATACAGATTTTATTATAGACAGATCTTCCGCCAAAAGCAACAAAAATTCTTGCCAAAACCTGTTAAGTTCCTTCCGGGCCGTTCTCCTCCAGCCAGTGACGCTCTTCCTTTTCCCAGGTGCGGGAGGAAATGATATACCGGGGACGGCGTTTGCTTTCCAGATAGGTTTTGCCCACATACTGGCCGATCACGCCCAGACTGATCAGCTGAATGCCGCCCAGCAGGCAGATAATGCACACCGTGGAGGCCCAGCCGGCCACCGTATGGCCGAGGATCGCCTCCACCACGGCCCAGATCATCAGAATCAGCCCCACCAGGCTGAAGACGACCCCGAAGCCGGTGATCAGGGTGATCGGTTTGATGCTCAGGCTGGTAATCCCGTTAAAAGCCAGGGCCAGCATCTTTTTCAGGGGATAATGGCTCTTTCCCGCCAGGCGCTCCGCCCGCTCATAATACACCTGGGCGCTGGGGAAGCCCACCAGCGGCACCAGCCCGCGCAGGAAGATATTGACCTCCTCGAAATCCGCGAAATGGCGCAGCACCTTCGCGGAGATCAGCCGGTAATCCGCGTGATTGAAAACCACCTCCGCGCCCAGCCGGTTCATCAGCCTATAGAAGCTCTCCGCGGTGAAGCGCTTGAACCAGGTATCCGTATCCCGGCGGGAACGGACGCCGTAAACCACCTCGGCCCCCTGCAGATACTGATCCACCATCTCATCCATGGCGTTGATATCATCCTGCCCGTCGCAGTCGATGGAAATGGTGATATCGCACCGGTCCATGGCCTCCATCAGCCCGGCCAGCACGGCGTTCTGATGCCCCCGGTTCCGGCTCTGACAGATGCCCAGGACCCGCTCGTCCCGCTCCGCCAGATTCCGGATGATCTCCCAGGTACGGTCGGAGGAACCGTCATTCACAAAAAGCGCCCGGCTGTTGGGGCTGATTTTCCCGGCCGCCGCCAGCTGCTCCAGCTTCCCGGTAAAGAGGGGGGCGGTCAGCGGAAGCACCTGCTCCTCATTGTAGCAGGGAATCACGATCCAGAGAACGGGTCTCGCGCTCATGTTCTTTCCTCCTGTGAATCAATCCGGATCCCTCCGGACCGTTCCGGATTTTTTCCGGATTTTTCCGGATTCCGTTTCTCCGATTGTACCCTTTTTACACCGGTTTAGCAAGAAACTTGTCTGTTTTTCAGGTTTGGTGTATACTGACGGGCGAAATCCGATTCGAAACCAGATTCCATGAAGCGAAATGAAGGGGACAAGCATGAGCTCCGGAAAGAAACCGACCCGCGTCATTCGGGAAAAGCGCCGTTCTGTCAGCATCCCCCGGGTGATCGCCCTGGGGTTTGCAGGCCTGATTCTGCTGGGAGCCCTGCTGCTGACCACGCCCGCCGCCTCCCGTTCCGGGCGCAGCCACGGATTCCTGACCGGGCTGTTTACCGCAACCTCGGCGACCTGCGTCACCGGGCTGGTACGGGGGGACACCTGGAGCCTGTGGAGCCCCTTCGGCCAGATCGTCATCCTGACCATGATCGAAATCGGCGGTCTGGGTTTCATGTCCGCCGCCTCCCTGACCTTTATCGCCTTCCGCCGCCGGAAAATGAGCCTGCAGTCCCGGCTGGTCATCGCCGAATCCATCGGGGCGGACCGGCTGGGCGACATCATGACCCAGCAAAAGCGGCTGCTGCTCCGGTCCTTCGTGCTGGAGGGCGCCGGCGCGCTGATCCTGACGCTGCGGTTCCTGGCGGATTTTCCCCTTCCCCAGGCGATGTGGATGGGCGTTTTTCACGCGGTTTCGGCCTTCTGCAACGCCGGGTTCGACATTCTCGGCTGCATGGAGCCCGGAGCCTCCATGATCCCCTATCAGTCGGATCCCATCGTCATGCTGACCCTGTCCGCGCTGATCATTCTCGGCGGTCTGGGCTTTCTGGTCTGGGACGACGTGCTCCGGGTCCGGCAGACCCGCCGGCTCAGCGTCTATACCCGGCTGGTGCTGATCGTCTCCGGCATCCTGATTCTGGGAGGGACCGTCGGATTCTGTCTGCTGGAGTGGGATAATCCCCGGACCCTGGGTTCCCTTCCCTGGCCCTCCAGGATCCTGGCCGCCTTCTTCCAGTCCGTGACTCTGCGGACCGCCGGTTTCGCCGGCATCGATCAGGGCGGTCTGACGGCGGCCGGCAAGGGGCTTTCCATTTTCCTGATGGTCATCGGCGGCTCCTCCGGATCCACGGCGGGCGGTCTGAAAACCGTCACCTTCGTGGTGCTGCTCATGTTCCTGTGGAACCGGATGCGCGGGCGGCAGACCGTCAGCGTGTTTCACCGGACCATTGCCAGCGAGCACGCGCTGAACGCCATCACGATTTTCACTCTGATGATCGGCATGGCCTTCTTCAGCGCCATCCTGATCTGCGCGACCGGGCCGGCCAGCTTTGAAAACGCCCTGTACGAGACGGTTTCCGCCATCGGAACCGTGGGGCTGAGCACCGGCCTGACGCCCACGCTGCGGATCGTGCCGCAGCTGGTGATCATCCTGCTGATGTATTTCGGCCGGGTCGGCGTTCTGACGGTCAGCTGCGGCTTCCTGCGGAACAAGCCCACCGGTCAGCAATATCAATATGCCAACGCCGATCTGATGATCGGATAAGGAGGGAAAGGCCATGAAATCCTATATTGTCATCGGTCTCGGACGGTTCGGGTTCGAGCTGGCCGTGCGGCTGTATGCCTGCGGCGAGGAAGTGCTGGCCATCGATACGGACGAGGCCATCGTCAACCGGATCGCCGACCGGGTGACCCGGGCGGTCACCGCGGACGCCCAGGATTACGACGTGCTGGCCAGGCTGGGCGCGGATCATGTGGACCGGGCGGTGGTGGCCATCGGATCGGATCTGGGGGCTTCCGCCCTGATCACCATGAATCTGAAAACCCTGAAGGTGCCGTATATCCTCTGCAAGGCGCAGAACGACACCCATAAGGAAATTCTGGAGCGGCTGGGAGCCAACCGGGTCATCATTCCGGAGCGGGAAACGGCGGACAAGCTGGCCCTGGGGCTGACCTCCACCGGCATCATGGAATATATCGAGCTGAGCGACGAATACGGCATTCTGGAGATCAACGCCCCGCTCAAATGGGCGGGCCGGAGCATCCGGGAGCTGAACCTGCGTTCCCGCTTCGGCGCCAACGTGCTCGCCACCCGGGAGGGGGAAAAGCTGATCATTCCCCCGGATATCGAACGGCCCGTCCGGCGGGACGACGTTTTCGTGGTGCTCGGGCCCTACAGCACGATGAAAAAAATGGAGGATGCGTAATCGCATCCTCCGTTTTTTCTGCCGTCCGGCCGTCAGGCTTCCGGCTTCTTATCCGGTTTGTTCTCCGGCTGACTTTCCGGTTCCTTTTCCGGCAGGTTCTCCTCCGCTTCCTCCGGAAGCGCGGGGAACAGCGCCTTTCCGCAGAGGGGGCAAAGCGCCTCCTCGTCAAAATCGATATCGTCCGGATCCACATCCACCGTGCCGCCGCAATGCGGGCAGACATACTGGATCACGCCGGCTTCCGGGGCCCTTCCCTTTCCGGCTTCATCCGCGTCCGCGCAGCAGGCCGCTTCCAGATCCGCCAGATTGGCATCGATGCTTTCCACATATTCGTTCAGCTCGCCGTGGGCTTCCGCCAGGGCGTCAAAAGCATCCCCCACGTCTCCCAGCACATCCAGGATCCCCAGGATCAGCTTATGGCTGTCCTTGCCCGGGTTTAGCTTCATGCCCTCCGCCAGGCCCTGAAGATAGCTGATCCGATCCGTCAGGCGGCTCATGATTACGCCCTCTTCAGATATTCACCGCTGCGGGTGTCAATCTGAATCTTGTCGCCGGTGTTGATGAAGAGCGGAACCTGCAGGCTGAAACCGGTCTCCAGGGTCGCGGGCTTATAGGTATTGGAGGCGGTATCGCCGGCGAAACCGGGTTCGGTATCCGTCACTTCCAGCACCACGAAGTTGGGGGCTTCCACGGAGAAGGCGCTGCCCTTGAAGAAGCGCACGGTAACATTGGTGCCTTCCTTCACGAAGGGGATGGCGTCCTCCACCTGATCCTTCATCAGGGGCAGCTGCTCATAGGTCTCGGTATCCATGAAGTAATAGAGATCCCCGTCGTTATATACATACTGCATTTCCTTGGTCTCGATGATGGCCTTGGGCATTTTGTCGGTCGGGTTGAAGCTGCGCTCCACCACCGCGCCGGTCATCACGTTCTTGATCTTCGTCCGCACGAAGGCCGCGCCCTTGCCCGGCTTCACGTGCTGGAAATCAACGATGTTCCATACGCCCCCGTCCCACTCGATGGTAATGCCTTTTTTGAAATCTCCTGCGGTAATCATGTCTTCCTTACCTCCGTTCTTTCTTTATATACTTTATCATTATTCCCGATCATTTTTCCCGCTCACAGAATGATCAGCCGCTTATCCGCCGTCGTCAGCGCCTCGCTGCCGTTCTCCCGGACCAGGCAGGTATCCTCGATCCGGACGCCGCCCACTCCCGGCAGGTAAACGCCCGGCTCCACCGTGATCACCACGCCGGCGCGCAGATCCTCCCGGCATTTCGGGCTCAGGCGGGGCTCCTCATGAATATCGATGCCCACCGCGTGCCCCAGGCCGTGGCCGAAGCGGCCGGCATAGCCCTGCGCGTCAATATAATCCCGGGCCATCCGGTCGATCTCATAACAGTTCTTCCCGGCGGAAAGCGCCTCCACGCACATGGCCTGGGCGTGAAAGACCGTGTCATAGACCTTCTTCATTTCGTCCGACGGCTTCCCGAGCGCCACCGTCCGGGTCATATCGCTGCAATACCCGTCCACCTTCGCGCCGAAGTCCATCGTGATCATATCGCCCGCCCGCAGCACCCGGGGCCCGGGAATCGCGTGGGGCAGGCTGCCGTTCTCCCCGGAGGCGATGATGGTGGAGAAGGCGTTCCCATCGGCGCCCAGACGCAGCAGGGTGAAATCCAGCTCGATCTGCAGCTCCTTCTCCGTCATGCCGGGGCGGATCTTCTCCAGGATCGCATCGAAGGCTTTCGAGGTGATGCCGCAGGCCTTCCGGATCGCGGAAACCTCCGCCTCCGTCTTGATCTCCCGCAGCTTCTGGGGCGCCCTGTCCAGGCTGGTACAGCTGACTTCCTCGCTTACGGCGCCCCGGATGCCCTGGAAACGGTCGACGGAGAGATAATTCAGCTCCATCTTCAGCTCCGTCAGCCCCCAGGCCTTCGCCAGCTCCGCCAGCATGGCCTTTTCAGGATGATCGGAATCGGTCATCAGGACTTCAAAACCCGGCGCCTGCCGGGCCGCCTGCTCCGTATAGCGGAAATCCGTCAGGATCGCCCGCCGCTCCCCGGAGATCAGGACCAGACCCTCCCCGGTATACCCCTCCGTCAGATAGAACATATTGGAGGGATCATGCACCACAGCCGCGGAGGAAGGCTTCAGTTTCAGAAAATCAACCAGTCGCTCAGAAGCGGTCATCTTTGTTTCACGCCTTTCCGGGCGCGCCCCCTCCCAGGCGGCACACCCGGCGCATATTCTACCATACTTCCCTCAGTTTGAAAAGGAAAAACTTCAGGCCAGCTCCGCCAGCACGGCTTCCGCCATCCCGGTCTTCTCACATTCCCTGCGATGCCGGACGGGCAGATCCCGCAGGCCCTGAACCTGATCCGGCATGGGGACGCCGGTCATCCTTTCCAGCTCCTCGCTGGCCGCGAAGGCGTCCGGCTCCCGCTCCTCCGTGTTCTTCAGCGCCCGCAGCACATCCGCGGCGAACTTGTAGGGGCTGGCGGTGGCAACGATGACCGTCGGCGTCTGATCGTTCCGCGCCTTCCGGTATTCCCGCAGCACATGGCCGGCCACCGCGGTATGGGGATCCGTCAGATAATGATCCTGGAGATACCGGTTCCGGATCTCCGCCAGGGTATCCTTGTCGTCCGCGCATTCCGCCCAGAACATGGAGCCCAGCCAGTCCAGCCGCTGTTCGCCCACGGAGAAGCTGCCGCATTCCTTCAGCTGGCGCATCCAGGTGGCGATCAGCTCCCCGTCCCGGTCCGCCGCCTCATAGAGCAGACGCTCCAGGTTGGAGGACACCAGAATATCCATGCTCGGGCTGATCGTACGGAAGAAGGTGCGGTGCGTGGAATAGATCCCCGTGTTAAAGAAATCCGTCAGCACATTGTTCCGGTTGCTGGCGCAGATCAGCCGGTTCACGGGAAGCCCCATGTTCCGCGCGTAATATCCCGCCAGAATATCGCCGAAATTGCCCGTGGGAACGCAGAAGTTCACCGGGTCGCCCATCCGGACCGCGCCCTGCTTCACCAGATCGGCATAGGCGGAGAAATAATAGACAATCTGCGGCACCAGCCGCCCGAAATTGATGCTGTTGGCCGAGGACAGCACCCGGCCCTTCTCCCGCATTTTTTCGGCGAAGGCTTCCGATGAGAAGAGCTCCTTCACGCCGGTCTGGGCATCGTCAAAATTCCCCCGGACGGCGATGACATGCGTATTCGCCCCGGCCGTGGTCACCATCTGCAGCTTCTGGACATCGCTGACGCCCTCGAGGGGATAGAACACCGTGCAGCTGGTACCGGGCACATCGCGGAAGCCTTCCAGGGCGGCCTTCCCGGTATCCCCGCTGGTGGCCACCAGAATGCTGACCTCCCGGGTTTCCCCGTTCTTCTCCGCGGAACGGCGGATCAGATGCGGAAGCAGCTGCAGCGCCATATCCTTGAAGGCCAGGGTGGGCCCGTGAAACAGCTCCAGCACGAAGGTGGAATCATCCAGTTTCCGGACAGGGGCGACGGCAGGATCCCGGAACCGGTCGGCTCCGTAAGCCGCCGCCACATCCTGCTCGATCTCCGCCGGGCTGAAATCCTCCAGATACTGCCGCAGAATCAGCGCGGCCCGCTGCGGATAGCTCATGCTCCCCATCACCGCCAGATCCGCGCCGCTGACGGTAGGAAACATGGCGGGCACATACAGCCCGCCGTTCGGCGCCAGCCCCTGCAGAATCGCCTGACTGGCGGTTACGCAGCTTCCGCCGCGGGAGGAAAAGAACGACATAATTCCATCACACTCCAGAACCGTCCTGAATTTTTCTCAAAAACACAAAATCACAAATCATAAATGATTTGCCGAAAAAACGCTTATTTCAATAACCCGTATTGATTTTCAACAACCCGTATTTTTTGAAAAAGAGGCGAAGGACCTTCCATCGCCTCTTTGCGTCCGTGAACGGAATCAGATGACGTACTTCTTCAGGAAATCCGGAAGCTCCTCCGGATCCGCGCTCAGGCTGAGCACAAAATCGACGTCATGCTTGCTCCCCAGCTCGATCAGGGCGTCCACCACCGGGCCCGTCGCCTCCAGCTCCGTATGGCACAGCTTCAGGAACGCATCCACAAACACGGTGCCCAGATCAAAGTTGGAGGAAATAATGCCGCACAGGAAGCCGATGAACATCTCGGCGCTGTGAATATGATAATCTTCGGCGTTGATAAAGCGGACCTTATGATCCACGTCGAACATATAGCGATTGTCATCGTCCAGGAAAATCACATCGTGGATCGCTTCCCGGGCGGTCGTATTGGTCAGGTCGATCAGGCGCTTGGTTTTCCCGGATCCTTTCCTGCCCGCGATTACCTGTATCATGGGGGACCCCTCCTCTTTGGTTTTTTCTTCTTTCATTATACGCCCTTTTCGTTTCGGGCGCAATGTATTTTTCGGGAGAACGCGGATCAGCGGTGGCTGCCCAGGAAGAACAGCGCCAGCGTTCCGGGGCCGGAATGGGCGCCGATGACCGAGCCGATCTCCGTGATCATCGTGGTTTCCCGCCCGTATTCCTCCTTCAGGATCTTCGCCAGCAGCTCCGCGTCCTTCAGGCAGTCAGCGTGGGAAATCAGGATCGGAGACACTTCCCGGATCGTCTCCCCCAGATGCTCCGCCATCAGGCGGATGGACTTTTTCCTCCCGTGGGTCTGGGACATTTTGATCAGATGACCCTCGTCATCCACATGCAGCACCGGCTTGACGTTCAGGGCGGTACCCAGCAGCGCGGTGGCCGTGCTGATCCGGCCGCCCCGCTTGAGGTACTTCAGCTCCTCGACGGTGAACCAGTGGCAGACGTGATGCACCTCCGCCTCCAGCTTTTTCGCGTTTTCCTCCAGGCTCAGGCCCGCGTCCCGGTTCTGCTTCGCCAGATACACAAACAGCCCCTGCCCGCCGGAAGCCGCCAGGGAATCGATCACCCGGATCGTCCTCTCCGGATACTGCTCGGAAAGGGCGGCCGCCACCTTGCGGCTGTTCTCGGCGGTCACGCTCAGGCCGCTGGAGAAGGCCAGGTACAGAATGTCCTTCCCCTGCTCCAGAATGGGCGTAAAGGCCTGGACATACATATCCTCGTTCACCGCGGAGGTCTTGGCCACCCGGCCGTCCCGCATCTGGGCGTAGAACTCATTCAGCGGCTGATCCAGATCCGAATGGCTCACCCCGTCATCCGTAAACAAAAAAGGCATACGGATCATCTCAATTCCCCATTCCCGGGCCTTTTCAATCCCGAGATCGCAGGCTGAATCCGTAACCAGTACATAATTGTGAGACATACCTGTCACCTCATTCTTTACTGCTGACGAAAACCGTCAACCTTATTTATATAGCACAAACAAACAGAAATTGTCAATCGGCTGTATAAAAGGTTTGGCGGGCCGAGGGGATCAGGCCTGCGCCATCCCCCGGCCCGCCAAAGCGGTTGTCGGAGATTTCCATAACGGTTTTGAGCGGGATCAGCAGAACAGCTGCATCGTCCCGGGCGATATTTACGGCAGGGGCATCAGTCCGGCGGAGGTTCAGCCCTCGCCGCCGCTCCCCAGCACGAAATCGGAATCCACTTCAATAAACCCGTATGCCAGCTGGCCGTCCACCGTGCATTCGATATACCACCAGTCCAGGCCCCGGTCCTTGTAATAATTATACTTGCTCAGAATATGGAAGCTTTCCCCGGCGCTGAGGGTCGCAAAGGACGACCCGTGCGTCATCGGGTTATCCGTGACATAAATCACATCATTGGCGACGGCCGAAACATAGCCGAAATGCGGAACCATGCTGGAGGTGAAGCCCCGGACATATTTCGGCGGGATAAAGCCGACCCGCACGCCGCCGTTGTTCGTTTCATACCGGACCATCAGCCAGCCGGAAACGAAGCCCGCGTCATCCATCTTCGAATTGGTATCACAGGCGGCTCTCCCGTTCGCGCAGCGATAGGCGCTTTCAGAGGGAGCGGAATAAACCGGGCACGTACCGTAGCCGATTCCGTACGCATGCTTTTCAAACTTGAAGGGCGGCAGCTCATCCAGCACCCGGGCCAGACCGGAGCTCCCGGCAACCTGCGTTCTTCCGCTTTCCGTGGACGTTCCGGCGAGGGCCGCCGGGATCAGCGCCATGCTCAGGACAAGAAGTGCGAGCAGACAGGCCATCATTTTTTTCATCGGATTTTCCTCCCGTTTATTTGTCGGTTTACCATTCTGAAATACGCAGAACCCATGTCCGTTGGCAGCATCTTAGCACAGTTTTCCGCGTTTCGTCAATGATTCCGTTCTTTTTCAGTCATCGCAGTACTGTCCGCGCATCAGCAGATAAATGATGCTTTCCAGCGTTTCGGGATCGGCGTTTTTACCCGTCCGGACATAGGTTTCCGCGATGCTGGTGATGCCGGCGGCCAGAAAATCGACCACATAGGGCTGCAGGGAGGAGGCAAAGCTGCCGCTGTGGGCAAGATACAGCGAAAAATCCTCCCGCAGCACGGAACGCAACAGCGGCATCAGATCGTGATGGGCCAGGACTTCCAGCACGCCGGCATGCTGAATGATATACCGGCCGAAGCCGCCGCAGATTTCCCGGAAGGAATAATCGCCGCAGCGCTGCGGCTGGCAGGCGGAATAACAGCAGTCATTGCGCAGGCTGAAGGTGATCACATTGTCCTTGGACTGGAACAGGCTGTAAAAGGTCTGGCGGGAAACATCCGCCCGCTTGCAGATGGCGCTGACCGAAATCTCTCCGTATGGCATTTCCTCCAGCAGCGCCAGCAGCGCGTTTGTAATCTGCCGCTGGGAGGAAAGCGCCGTTTTATTATTCCCGCAGTACATAAGCAACTTCTTTCCTTACAATCTTCTTTCCGGCAGGGTTCCTTCCCGCTCTTTCCGGCCCGAAGGATTCTCCCCCGCTTCCTTCCGGACAGCGGGTTTCTTTCCCGCTTCCTTCCGGCCTGAAAAAAAGTTTCCGCAAAACCTTGACAACTGTCAAAGTATCGCTATAATCATTATAGCACAACCTGGACAGTTGTCAAGTTGTGAGACTGGAACCGCAGGAGGAATCACGATGGCTGTATTACCTTTATATGACGCGCTGGTCCTGCCGGACGCGAGGATTTATCTGAAAACAGAACGTTTCGAAAAAATGACGGGCCGCGCGCCGCGGATGGATGAGCGGGTGACGCTGCTGATCCTGAAAGAGGCGCTGGAGCGCGAAAACCTGACGCAGAACAGCTTCCATCCGATCGGCGTATCGGGCGCCGTATCCGAAATCCATGAGGAAGGCTGGTTCGCCGTGAAGACCCGGAGCCGGGTGAATCTGGACGAAATCGCCTTTGCTCCGGACGGGCGCATGGAAGCCTATACCACCCGCCGGGAGGATACGGAAGCGCTTTCGCCTCAGGAAGCCGGGCGGAAAACCCGGGAAGCCAAGCAGGCCCTGATGGATTTTTCCAGGGGCACCCCATGGGAGGCGGCCTCCCGCCCCTGGCTGGATCAGTTCGATACCCTGAACGACGTGGCCGCCGCCTGCGCCCCCTGGATGGACGCCACCCATGAGGAGAAATATGCCATTCTGGCCGAGGACAGCGCCGTCCGGCGTGCCGAAATGCTGGAAAAGCTGATCTATGAAACCCTGGAGATGGGCAGGCTCAGCCAGGAGGGCTCCTCCGTCCGCCAGGAGGATTATCAGAAGATGGTGCGGGAGTCCGCCATCAAAAAGCAGATGGAATATCTGCAGAAAGAGCTGGACGAAATGCATCCGGAAAACGTCAGCGACATCCGACGGCTGGAGCTGAAGATCCGGGACAGCGCCATGAACGAAACCGCCCGGAAGGAAGCCGACAAGCTGCTGAACCGGCTCCGGCAGGAAGGCTCGAACAGCGCGGAAACGGGGATGCTGTATAACTACCTGGATTTTCTCACCAGCCTTTCCTGGAAAAAGGAACCCGCCCGGGAGATCAGCCTGGACGAGGCGGAGAAGGTGCTGGAGGAGGATCACTTCGGCCTGAAAAAGGTGAAGGACCGCATCCTGCAGCAGATCGCCGTGATGAACCTGAAAAAGCAGCAGTCCGGCTCCATCCTGCTGTTCGTGGGCGCGCCGGGCACCGGCAAAACCAGCATCGGCCAGAGCATTGCCCGGGCGCTGCAGCGGCAGTATGTACGCGTCAGCCTGGGCGGGGTCCGGGACGAGGCGGACATCCGCGGTCATCGCCGCACCTATATCGGGGCCATGCCGGGCCGCATTATGGATGCCATTCAGAAGAGCGGCGTTTCCAATCCCGTGATGGTGCTGGACGAGGTGGACAAGCTCTCCGCGTCCTATAACGGCGATCCCGCCAGCGCTCTGCTGGAGGTGCTGGATCCGGAGCAGAACAGCACCTTCACCGACCACTATATGAACGTGCCCTACGATCTGTCGGATGTGCTGTTCATCTGCACCGCCAACAGCATCGACACCATTCCGGAGCCCCTGCTGAACCGCATGGAGATGATCCAGTTCCAGGGCTATACCCCCATTGAAAAGCAGCAGATCGCGCTGCGGCATCTGCTGCCCCGGGCCATGGAAGCCGTGGGAATCACGGCGGATCAGCTGTCCGTTTCGGAGGAGGCGGTTCAGGCCGTCATTGCCGATTACACCCGGGAAGGCGGCGTGCGGGGCCTGAAAAAGCGCATGGACACTCTGTGCCGCTCCGCCGCGGTACGCATCGTGCGGGGGCAGGGGGAATCCCTTTGCATCACGCCGGAGAACCTTCGGGAATATCTGGATATGCGGCCCATCCGCCACCGGAACGTGCGGGAGAATCACGTGCCCGGCATCGTTACCGGCCTGGCCTGGACCGCCGCGGGCGGGGATATCCTCTACATCGAGGCCATGCTGACCAAGGGCAGCGGGCAGATGGTGATCACGGGGCAGCTGGGCGACGTGATGAAGGAATCGGTGCGGCTGGCTGTCAGCCTGGTGAAGCATTGTTTCCCGGAGCGGGCCGGCGTATTTGAGGATCACGACCTGCACATCCATGTGCCGGACGGCGCCACCCCCAAGGACGGCCCCTCGGCCGGCATTACGCTGACCACGGCCATCGCTTCTCTGATCACGGGCAGGCCTGTCAGATCCACGATTGCCATGACGGGTGAAATCTCTCTCCGGGGCGAGGTGACCCCCATCGGCGGACTGCCCGAAAAGCTGATGGCCGCCCAGCGGGCAGGGGTCACGCAGGTGCTGATTCCCGCGGATAATGAGGACGACCTGCAGGATGTGGCAAAGGAAGTGCTGGATCAGCTGGATATTATTCCCGTGCACGAGCTGAGCGAGGTGCTCCCCATCTGCGGCATAGAGGAACCCCGGCCTGTGGCGAAGGCGGTATAGACAGCGGCTGATCTGGAAAACAGAAA
>JAGCBO010000128.1 GCA_017652125.1 Clostridia bacterium
AGGGGGGCTCCTGCTGCTGATCCTGCTGCTGCTTTTCCTGTTCGGAACGGTCCGGGCCGCGGCCGCCCCGGACCGGACGCTCCGGCTGACCCGGAGCGGAAGCCCGGAGGCGGTGCTCAGTCAGCCCCAGGGAACCGCGCAGCTGCTCTGCGCCCCGGGAATCTGGGATCTGACGGCGACCTGCCTCGCGATGGAAGGGCAGGAGACGCTTCTGCTGGGAGAGGAAAAAACGCCGGTGCGCCCGGCGGAACCGGTGGATCTGACCCCCTTTCTGGACCGGAAGATCCCGGTCTTCGATGCGCAGGGAAAGCGCCTGACCACGCTGAAGCTGATGCGGGGATCCCCGCTTCCGGCCCTTTTTCTGACCGTGGACGGGGAGGCGCTGGCCGCCGCCCGCCGAAGCAAGGAAAAGGAAGTTTCCGGCGGCCGCCTGACGGCGGCCGAAGCTGACGGAACCCTGACCTACACCGGGGAAATCCGGACCCTGAAGGGCAGGGGAAACAGCACCTTTGCCTACAGCAAAAAGCCCTGGGAGCTGAAGCTGCCGGAAAAAATGGCGCCGGCGGGCATGCCGGGTTCGAAAACCTGGATCCTGCTGGCCAATTATACGGATATCAGCCTGCTCCGGAATCAGATTGTCCTGGATACGGCCCGGGAGATCGGCCTGCCCTGTTCCGTGCGCTGCGCGCAGGCCGATCTGTGGATCAACGGGGTTTATCAGGGCCTGTATCTGCTCACGGAGAAGGTGCAGATCGGAAAGAACCGGGTCGCCATCCGGGATCTGGAGGAGGAAAACGAGACCCTGAATCCCGGGGATCTCTCCGCTCTTCCCCGGTTCAAGAAGGCCTGGGGCCTTCTGGCGGAAATCCGGGGTTACCGGCTGCCCGCGGAACCGGAGGATATCACCGGGGGATATATCGCGAAGATTGAAAAGGATCACCGCTACGGCAATACCGCGAAGCCGGGCTTTGAAACGGATTCCCGGCTCTGCGTCCGGATTGTGGAGCCGACCTGCCCCGGCGAGCGGGAGGTGCAGTACCTCGCGTCCCGGGTGGACGAGGCCCAGCGGGCGCTGATGGCGCCGGACGGGATTCATCCTGAAACCGGCCGGGACTGGCGGGAATACTGGGACGCGGATTCCTTCGCGCGGAAATACCTGCTGGAGGAATGGTGCAAAAACTTTGATTTTCTCGGCGGAAGCCAGTATTTCTATAAGGATTCGGATCGCGTGGATCCCCTTCTGCATGCCGGGCCGGCCTGGGATTATGACCTGTCCTTCGGCAATATGGAAAGCCGGGGCTATGAGCCCCGGGGAAACTATATGACCTCCATGAGCCGGCGTCCCGGCAACCTGTACTGGCTCCTGACGACCCAGCCCGCTTTCCGGCACCTGGCCGCGCAAACCTGGCGGGAAGTCTTTCGCCCGGCGATGGCCCTGCTCCTGGGGGAGACGGAAAGCGGCCCGGAGCATCCGCTGAAAAGCCTGGAAACCTATGCCGGGGCAATACGGGCCTCGGCGGTCATGAATTTTGAACGCTGGGGAGTCAACCGGGAGGCGGCCCCCGCGGCCGGAGGCAGCTTTGAGAATGCCCTCCGCTATCTGAAACAGTGGATCCGGACCCGGGTGGACTTTATGGACGGGGAAAATACAGAAGAAATCCAATCTCCGGATTGACAGGAAAAAACCCTCCGGGGTAGAATAATCGCCGTAAAGGCAAGGGCGTCTTTAACAGGGTTGGTTTTGTTAAAGGCGTCTTTCATTTTAAAAATCTGGAGGAGGAAACGGATATGTCTTATGTGGACGAGGTTATTGAACGCGTAGTAGAGAAGAATCCCAGTCAGCCCGAGTTTCACCAGGCCGTGAAGGAAGTGCTGAATTCCCTGCGCCCCGTGGTGGAAGCCAATGAGGAAAAGTTCCGGAAGGACGCCGTTCTGGATCGTATTGTGAATCCGGAGCGTCAGATTATCTTCCGGGTTCCGTGGGTGGATGATCAGGGTCAGGTGCAGGTGAACACCGGCTACCGGGTTCAGTTCAACAGCGCGATCGGGCCGTACAAGGGAGGCCTGCGGCTGCATCCCTCCGTCAACCTGGGCATTATCAAGTTCCTCGGCTTTGAGCAGGTGTTCAAGAACAGCCTGACCGGGCTGCCCATCGGCGGCGGCAAGGGCGGCTCCGACTTCGATCCCAAAGGCAAGTCCGACCGGGAAGTGATGGCCTTCTGCCAGAGCTTCATTACCGAGCTGTTCAAGTATATCGGCGCGGATACGGATGTGCCCGCCGGCGATATCGGAACCGGCGCCCGTGAAATCGGTTATATGTACGGCCAGTATAAGCGGCTCACCGGCCTGTACGAAGGCGTCCTGACCGGTAAGGGCCTGAGCTACGGCGGCTCCCTCGCCCGGAAGGAAGCGACGGGCTACGGCCTCCTGTATATCACGGAAGAGATGCTCAAGTGCCACGGCGATTCCCTGCAGGGAAAGACCGTGATCGTCTCCGGCGCCGGCAACGTGGCGACCTACGCGATCGAAAAGGCCTATCAGCTGGGCGCGAAGCCGGTTACCTGCTCCGATTCCACCGGCTGGGTCTATGATCCCGACGGCATCGATCTGGCCGCCCTGAAGGAAATCAAGGAAGTTAAGCGCGCCCGCCTGACCGAGTATAAGAATTATCGTCCCAACGCCGAGTATCATGAAGGCCGCGGCGTGTGGACCGTGAAGGCGGATGTCGCCCTGCCCTGCGCGACCCAGAACGAGCTGCACCTCGAGGATGCCAAAGCCCTGGTGGCCAATGGCGTCAAGGTGGTGGCCGAAGGCGCCAATATGCCGACCACCCAGGAAGCCACGGATTATCTGCAGGCCAATGGCATTCTGTTCCTGCCCGGCAAGGCGGCCAACGCCGGCGGCGTCGCCACCTCCGCGCTGGAGATGAGCCAGAACAGCGAACGGCTGAGCTGGAGCTTCGAGGAAGTGGATGCGAAGCTGAAGGGTATCATGGTGAATCTGTATCATAACATCGACAACGCGTCGAAGAAGTACGGCTTCACCGACAACTTCGTGGCCGGCGCCAATATCGCGGGCTTCGAAAAGGTTGTGGATGCCATGAACGCCCAGGGTATCGTGTAAGGAATGGAAACACGGGTAGCGGTCATCAGCATCATCGTGGAAGAAGAGGAAGCGGTGACCCGGGTCAATGAGCTTCTGCATTCCTATGCCCGGTATATTATCGGCCGGATGGGAATTCCTTACCGGGCCAGACAGGTCAGCCTGATCTGCGTGGCCATGGACGCGCCGGGGGACGTGATCAACGCCCTGACCGGCGGTCTGGGCCGCGTCCGTGGGGTGACCGCCAAGGCCGCCTACGGGCGGGTATAGCGGATCCGGTACGGCCGGTTCCCTCCGGTTTTCCGGAAAATGGGAATGAAAATGCTTCAAATGGTTGAAAAACAACCAGAGCAGGCTATTGTATACACAGAATCCCTATGATATAATACCTGCCGTGCAAGGAAGCACAGGATTATGAAGGAGCGCGGAAGGCGCGAAAGGGAGAGAATCATGAAGAAGATTATCTGCAAGGTGGAATACGATACCGATGCTTCCGAACTGCTGCAGAAGAAAGTGTTCGGCGTATTCGGCGATCCTAAGGGTTATGAAGAGACCCTGTATAAGACGGAAGGCGGCAAGTTCTTCCTGTACTGCTTCGGCGGCAGCGAGTCCCCCTATCCGGAAGAGACCATCAAGCGGATGGCGGCCAACAAAGTGGCTGACTGGCAGAAGGACTGAGTTCCGTTTAAACGGGCTGATCCGCTAATTGAATCATTCAGGTAAAGAAGTCCCCGACCGGTTTTCCGGCCGGGGGCTTTTCTATAGTCAGAGTCTTTTCAGATAAAAAACCGGTTCCCCTTACCGGGCGTTCAGTCCCGGTATCCTTACCGGATCCTTGCATGAAGCAGGGGGCTCAGCGGCTTGTAGATCAGTCCGGTGACCAGGCTCAGCAGTACGCCCTTCAGCAGGTTGAAGGGGCCGGTAATCAGCAGCAGCAGCCGCCATTCGCTGTCCACGCCGTTGACGCCGGCATAGGCCAGAATTCCGTTCATGTCCATGTGGAAGGCGGTCATGTAGAAGGGCAGCAGAATCCATTTGTTGATCAGAACACCGGCGACGGTCATGCACAGAGTTCCGATCAGCATGCCGATGATGGCGTTCTTCCGGGTCTTGTTCCGGTAATAGAACAGTCCGGCGGGCACGATCAGGGCCAGGCTCATCAGGAAATCCGCCAGCTTGCCGATTCCCATGCTGGAGGAATGAAGCAGCCCGATCCCGCATTTCAGCGCCAGGATGATGATCCCGGGAACCGGACCCATGGCAAAAGTGCCCAGCAGAACCGGTACGTTGCCCAGATCCAGCTTATAGAAAGCGACGATGGGGATCTGAAGCAGATCCAGAATGCAGGCTGCTGCGGCCAGAATGGCGATCCGGGTCATGTTTGCTACGGTCAGGAATGAGGTTTTTTTGGTTGTGGTCATGGTTTTCCCTCCTTTTATATGCGCGCGCCCCTCAAAGCAGCTTCGCTCTGAGGGGCGGGAGGGCGCGCCGGAAAACCGGCTGTCGCTCTTTCCGTTTCTTCTCTCATCCAGACTGTAACTGTCGGCTCCGGAATCTCACCGGATCGGCCGGTCCCTGTCGGAACCGGTTCGCGGGCTTTACCGCCGGTAGGGAATTGCACCCATCCCCGAAGAAGCTTCAAGTGACTCGCGTTGAATCGGATTCAGTATATCCTTTCGGAATATTCCCGTCAAGAGATCCGGTTAAACATTTCTAACTTTTTTTGTTTTTTTCCGGTCCTCTTCCGGATACTCACAGCTGCAGGTTATCGTCGTTCAGGGTGGCGATTCCGGCGGCCTGCAGCATCTGCTCGGCGGAATCGGTATCGTTGACCCGGAAAACCACATAGGCCTCCTCCGGGCCGGAGCCGGTGAAGGCGTACATGTATTCGATGTTTACGTTCGCCTGGTTCAGCACGTCCAGGATCTCCCGCAATGCGCCGGAGCGGTCGTCCATCCGGGCGGCCACCACATGGTTGCGGGCGATCAGGAACCGCTCCTTCAGCTGGCTGTATACCTTTTCCGGATCGGATACGATGGTCCGCAGAATGCCGAAGTCATTGGCCTCGGCGATGCTCATCGCGCGGAGATTGGCGCCCAGGTCGGAGATGGCGCTGACCGCGTCCACCAGCTGACCGGGCTGATTGTTCAGAAACAGGGACAATTGCGTAATGGCCATGGCTCAAACCCTCCTTTGTCAGTCATGCAGCTTGCGCTTGTCGATCACGCGAACCGCCTTGCCCTCGCTGCGGGTAATGGTCTTCGGGGCCACCAGATGTACTTTGGGTCCGATCCCGAGCATGGTGCGCAGCGCGCTCTCCAGGCTCTTTTCCATCCGCTGAATCTGGGACATCAGGTCGGAGAACTGGTCCGGACTGACCTCCACATAGATGTCGAAGGTGTCGTTGTGACGCTCCCGGTCCAGCACGATCTGGTAGTTCGGGGTATAGCCCTCGTTCAGCAGCACGGTCTCGATCTGGCTGTGGAATACATTGACGCCGCGGATGATCAGCATATCGTCGCTGCGGCCCATGGGCTTGGACATCCGCACATGGGTCCGGCCGCAGGAGCAGGGCTTCCGGTTCAGCACGCAGATATCCCGCGTCCGGTACCGCAGCAGCGGGAAGGCTTCCTTGTCCAGGGATGTGAAAACCAGCTCGCCCTGGCTGCCGTCCGGCAGCACCTCGCCGGTGTCGGGATCGATGATTTCCACATAGAAGTGATCCTCGTTGATGTGCATCCCGGCCTGCTCCTCGCACTCGAAAGCCACCCCGGGGCCGCTGGTCTCCGTCAGGCCGTAGATATCGTAGGCCTTGATGCCGAGGCTCTTCTCGATCTCCCGGCGAATTTCCTCGGTCCAGGGTTCGGCGCCGAAGATGCCCGCCTTTAGCTTGTTATCCTCCGGCTTGTATCCGTGCTCCGCCAGGGCTTCGCCGATATAGGCGGCGTAGGAAGGCGTGCAGCACAGAATGGTGGAATTCAGATCCATCATGAACTGAATCTGGCGCTCGGTGTTTCCGGAGGACATGGGCAGGGTCAGGCAGCCCACCTTGTGGGAGCCGCCGTGCAGACCGGAACCGCCGGTGAACAGGCCGTAGCCGTAGCTGACCTGAACCACGTCCTCTTCGGTGCCGCCCGCGGCGACGATGGCCCGCGCGCAGCAATCCTCCCACAGATCGATATCCGCCTGAGTATAGAAGGCGACCACCCGCCGCCCGGTGGTAA
>JAGCBO010000014.1 GCA_017652125.1 Clostridia bacterium
AGGCCATGATGAAACCCAGCGCCCCTGCGGAAAGTGCCGCCAGCCAGTTGACTTCCCCCAGCACCAGTTTTCCGGTCCCGATGTACGCCAGCGCCGCTTACGCGAATGTCCGTATGGCCCGTATCAGCGCCGCGTATGCCCACTTCTTCAAGTTGATCATGTTCTTTTTCCTCCTCATCCTTTAATCAGTAAGGTGATCCCCGCGCTGATGATCGCCGTGATCAGCGCCGTTACGACCAGGTCCCACCGCTTTCCCGGCTTTTCCTTCAGTTCGTTCACGTCACCGGTCAGTGTCGTGATCTGTGTTTCCGTCGTGGCCTGCTGATTTGTCAGCCGCTCCACGCTCAGTGCCAGGCTGTTGACTGATTCCGTCAGCTTTTCCAGGTTGTCCATCCGTCGGGCCAGCCCTTTGATCTGTTCTTCCTGTCTCGCCAGTGCCGCCCCGATGTCGTTCGCTTCCATTTTGATCGCCCTCCGTTTCCTCTGTTTGTCTTTTGAAGTTTGGGCACCAGACGCAAACCTCCCGCAGCTTCCGTCCTCCTGCCCCCAGGCATGTGTTTTTCCGGTCCGGTTCGTAAAGTAGGCACATCTCGACTTCTATTCTTCTTTTTTCATCTCCGCGCCACTCCACTGTGCACATAAACCCTCCGCCTGCTTTTGCGTCACGTGCGGAATCGTCACCGTGTAGTACACCGTCGGCTCCGTGCTGTCCAGTGCCCACCAGGTGTCCTGCCCGATTATTCCGTCCACCTTCAGTGCTCTTCCGTCCGGTCCGTCATGGTCCTTCTGGAATGCTTTCACGGCCTTTTCGGTCTGTGTGCCGAACTGTCCGTCCGCGCCCCACTTGCCCAGGTCGTATCCCCGGTTGATCAGCTCCGTCTGTGCCAGCGTCACATACGGTCCGGTGCTTCCTTTTCGCAGCGTCGGCTTTTTCTCCGGTTCCGGTCCCGGCGGTGTCGGTTCCGGAGTCGGCGGCACCACGTCCACGCAAGCCGGAACGCCCCAGACCTCCCACTTTTTGTTCATCGTCGTGAAATGCTGGACCCCGTTGGAACATTCGCAGGTCTGCCCGTTGTAATATAGGCCCGTGTGTTCCAGTGTCTTTGTCCGCTTTCCGTTCTTGTCTTTCTCGTAATAGAAAAGGCATACGATCACGTTTTGCGGGATCCCGTCTGCCACTTCACCTTTTGCCTTCCAGTTTGCTTCGTTGTTCCATTGACTTGTACACCCGGCTCCCATCAGTTTCCATCCAAAGATCTGCAGTATGATCCAGTAGGTAAATCCCCGGCAGTCAAACGCCCGCGTTCTTCCTCCCGGATAGAATTTGCACCCGGTGCAGGTCCCGGTTCCATCAAAGTTTTTGCACCGTGCTTTGATGTTATCCTTGTTCTTTCCTTCCGCTGTCCGGTTGTATGCCGCCCGTCTGTTCGCCGGTGTGCAGTATTCTCCCCGGTCCCCGAATATGTACGGCCAGCCGACGCAGAGGAGTGCCGCCTGCCACGCCGCTTCCGACAGTGGAATTCCGCTGCTTTTCAGCACCTGGATCTGTTCGTCCACATATTGCGCTGTGTTCATTTTTTCACCTCCAAATCAAAGCACCGGAGGAAAATTTCCCCCGGTGCCTGTTTCAACCTTGTATCGTAACTTTGATCAATAAGTCCCAATCAGATTAAACCGATCGGCAACCGTAACGGCTGGACTTGTATGTTCAGTGTCAACGTATGCCCATGCATCCTTGTTGCTATATCCGTCTACATAATAGGCAATCACTTTATCAACAGAAGTATTATCAAGTGTAAGCGCGATTCCCTTGCACTCGCATCCGTAAAAATGCACATACACAGGCATATTGTTCCATGAAACGTTATCCCGTTCTTCGATTGTCCTCATTCTGACGGAATATGTCCATTGCGGGCTTGCATCGCTTTCCGTTGCAAGGTTGATCAATCTGCAATTTGTGAACGTGATGCTTGACGGTTTCTGCCATCCTGTCTGATTGTGTGACAGGAAAACAAGACCGCTCCCCCCGCCTTTCGCTGCGTCTTTTCCATCCATAATTGTGTTTATAAATTCCCAGTGGCAATCTTGCCGAAGTCCGGAACCGTAAACACAACCGAAATCAAGATCTTTTCCGATAATGTTGCAGTTCTCGACAAGCCTGTGACCGCCTGCAAGTGGATCAAATCCGTCATCATGGATAGTGTATCTGCACTTTTCTCCCATGATCGTCAGGTTCTTCATTCCACCGTAGTTTCTGAAATGAAGTACAGAGAAGTACGAATTGTAATTTGCTAATGCAGCTTTTAAAATGATTGCATCTCGTCTTCCAACTCCGATCAGTGTAACATAATTCGGAACATATAAACCGAATGCAGATGTGATCGGTGGGTTTTGAGCAAGTTCTGCTGCATAAAGGCTTCCGATGTCATACGTTCCTTCATGGATATATACTTCATACTGCTTGTATTTGTTACTGTCTGTGATGCTTTCAAGGCACAGACGAAGGTTTGCAAAATCGCCCGACCCGTCTGCTTTGATATTGTATGTTATCGTCTGTACGGTTTGCAGGCCGACTATATCGTTTGCATTGATACCCTTTTTGTATGGTTCGTATGCGGTGCATTCTTCTCCGTATTCAACCTGTACCGTTGATTTGCTTGGCATCCCGATTGAGATAACGCAATATTTAGCCGTTGCTGGAACTGTGTACCCTGTAAGTTTTCCAGATGTTCCATCAATATACCCATCAAGCGTATCTCCAACAGACATATTTGTAAAATCATTTTTATTTGTATAAAAAGAAATATGTGCCCCATTGATGTTTTGCGATATTTTTGCTCCTCCTGTTACTGGGAACTGAATTGCGCACCAATCGGACAGCGTTGATATTTTATGCGTTTGATAATTTACATATACGTTGTTTATAACGTTATCAGAATCATAAGCGTTGCAAATATTTTTCCCAATTATAATATATGAATTAAAATCAGTTGATGTTTGCTGCGCGATTTCTCTTGCTTTATCATCAGTTGCACTCAACTCATATTTTTCAAACGCTGTCTTTGTTGATCCTTTTTCCAGCTGAAGTTCCTTTATATGCCATGTATCATTATGTGTTCCACTTGATTTGACAAAGTAAATATTTTTCAGTGTTTTATTTCCATCAGATGAGACGATTTTTTCAAGAAAAGAAGAAGTACTGTTCGGATAATAAACTCTCATTGTTTCTGTATTATCTGTGTATCCGAAGCCTACTACTAATCCGGTTGAAGATGTATCGCCTTGTGAAGAATTATATGCTTTTAATGATAGTGTATACTGTGTGTTTGTTTCTGCATATGGTGTATCTATTCTAAAACTGTTTATTGAATTTATCGGGCCGGAAAAATCCCCGTTGTTTTCTGTCCATCCGTTTACTTTTAATAATTCTGATTCATTAATAATATTTTTAGATTTTAATTCTGTCACAGAGTCAAATGCTGTTTTTGTTTCAGAGTCCTGGATCATGTATTCTTCGCCGTCGATGGTGATTCGATCTGTAGTTTTTCCCATTTCCGTTTCCTCGCTTTCTGTCGTCTGCGAAGCAACGGAATTTTCAGTCAGCCTTGTACCCCCCCCCGTATGGTAAATTTTGGAAGCACTAAAACCACCGATCAACCCCGCTGCTATCGCAATAGCCGCCATAATAATGTATGCCTTGTACTTTCTAACGTAGAAGTGCCTGTGTTTCCTTTCGCTCATTCTTTCCACCCCCGAAAGATATTTGTTATAAAATACATGATTTCGGAGGTTTTGTCGAGTAGTCAGTTCATCACGATTCTGTAATTTGTTCCGCTCACCAGTTCAGCTGATATTCCGATGTTGTTCCTTGCTTTTTGTCTTTGCGCTGCCGTCAGGCTCTGATCAATATCAAACCGAACGCTTCCTTCCTTTGCCGCGACCATCTGATCGTAAACCGCCAGCACTTCCTGGTATGTCGGCACGGTTCCCGTCGGCGCTACCGCGCTGCCGGTGTTCGTGTTATCCACGATCCCGTCCACGATCCGCATTGTCCCGGTAACCCCTCCGCCGATTACCTTGATTGCCAGCGTGAACTGCCCTTCGTAGTTGTAGCACGCCTGCGGCAGCACGACGAATGCCCGGTTGCCGCTGATCGTGTTTCCGGTGGTGATCGCGATGTTGTTTCCCTGCGGATCCCGGAAGTATCCCTGTACGCTTCCTCCGACCAGGTTCACCGCCTGTTTGTCCCGGAAAATGTCCACGCCGAAAGCGTTCGCCATGATGTCCCCGCTGCCGATCGAATGGTTCAGCCAGCTGCGGTGAAGGTTTCCGCTGTTCAGTTCAATGGCAACAATGTCCAGTCTTTTGATATCGTCCATTTTCTTTTTCCTCCGTCTTTATTCGCTGCTTTTCGGCTCGAAGTTGTTGTTCACCCATGCCCGGATGCTGTAGTTCATCGAACTGACTTTTCCGTCCGTGTATTCGTTCGCGTCGTCCAAAATCCCGCCCATCATCTGATCTTCCACGTCGTCCGTCAGCTTGTCGCCCGTGATGCTGTTGTTCCAGACGTTGAACCCGGAAACCGTCCGGCTCCCATGCCGGATCACGTTCGTCAGCTTCAGCGCCGTGATCTTCCGCCGGATGCAGTCATATTCGATTTCGGAAACCTCGACCTCCACATCCATGTCGATCTGTTCGTTGATGGCGATCACCTTGTCATACATGATCACCTGCTGCAGATCCTTCAGCGCCTTGTATTCGTCCGTATCGCCCAGCAGCTCGAAGTCGATTGTGATCTCATGGACGATCAGGTCCGCCTTGTCGACGCTGAACCGTTCCTCCGCTTTTGTCTGCATCTCTGTCCGGAGTGACGCTTCCGTCCATTTGGTGTCCGTTTCGGTTCCGTCGTCTTTGCCCACCTGTCCGCTGACTTTCAGCCGCTCCATATAAATCACGTCGTATTCGTTAATGTGAGCGCTGTCCACCCATTTGATCCCGGTGGTTTGTCCCACCGTCCGGTCCAGGTACAGGTCGCTTCCGTCTTCCGTTTTTGCCACCGGCACCACGCGGGTGACCAGGCCGTCCGTCTTAATGTTCCAGCTGACCCCCAGCATGTTTTTCCCGTATCGCAGTTCCAGCTTTGCTCCCGCGTTTTCGTCCTTCCGCATCACGAACACGTCCCAGTTGTCCCGCCGGTACCGTGCGTCGAAGCTGGCCACGATTCCCTTGTCCGGATCCAGCAGTGCGTAGATCGCGTTTTTCCCTTTGATCTCCCCGGTGTATGTCCCATCGTCGTCGCTGGTCATGTCCGTCGCGATGGTTCCTTTGTAGTCAATCATGAAGCTGGACTCAATCCAGGCCAGCGCCTGAGCCGGGTTCTTCTGGTGGATGTCCGCGTCTTCCACCAGCACGCCGCTCATGTCGTAGCTCACGTGTTCCGCCGTCGCCGTGATCGTCCGGCTTTTGCTGTCTACGTTCACTGTCTTGATCCGGAACAGTTGTGTCGTGATCGTATGCGGCTGCGTTTCTTCCGGTGTCAGATGCCGCACGTATTCGACCTGGCTGGCCTTGATATAGCCTTCCATTCCGTAGGTCGTGCTCATCTTGTACCATCCGCTTGTCGGTCCGCTGACGTAGTACAGTTTTGTCCCGCTTTTCAGATTGATCAGCACCGGCGACCCGCTTGTGTAGTCCGCGATTGCTACGCACCAGCTGTTATTGTATGGCGGGACCTGCGTCTGAGCGCTGGAACCGTCCCACTGGTTATACTGCCAGTTTCGATGGCTCCATCCGCTGCAGGTTACCTTGCTGCCTACGCTATAGTCCCCGGTCGCGCTCCATTCCCCGTAGTTGATCCGTGTCGGTTCGCTTGGTCCTTCCCGCAGCGCCGCGGCTGCTGTCGTCTGGTAGAGGTCCACGTCCAGTCCGCTGTATGCGGTTGTGATCGTTTCTTCCGGCACCGGTGCTTGGATAATTGCTTCCGGTACGATATGCTTCCATTTTCCCTCCGGATCAATCAGGCATTTCAGCGTCAGGTCGTATGATCCTGCCGCCACCTGGGTATGCTTACATTCCATCGGCTGCAGCACCGCGTTTCCGTTCGCCGCGTAGTTGTCGTTCCCTTTGTCGTATACACTGATCATAGGAATCTCTCCCGCCTTGTGAATTCCAGCTGACTCCATCCCGTCCCGGTCACCGTATTGTCTCCCGGTTTCATCACCGGATAATCACCGATCGAGTTTTGCGTCAGCAGGCTTGTTTTCGCGTCGTTCCAGCATTCCATCGTGTCGCAGTCGATCCAGTATTTTGTTCCGCTTGTGAGTCCTGTCAGTGAAATGCTGACTCCGCCGATCGTGATCAGCGCGATGGCCCCGCTTGCGGTCACCCGGATCAGCGGCTTTTCGTCCACGTCTCCGTTGTTCCGGATCGTGCTGCCGCTGCTGGTAATGGTATCCACCCGGCTTGTCATCTTTTCTTTGAGCGGCTGGCAGTAGAACTGCACCTCACCGGCCCACCGGTCCATGTTTCGGCTGATTCGGTTCAGCGTGATCGCGCCAATGACCCGCGCCTTTTGCTGTTTGTCCGGCTCTCCGCTGAACGTGACGTATCCGGCTCCTCGCAGCCATCTGTAAACATCCCGCACCCGCCGTCCGCCGATCACGCTGATCGATACCGTCTGGATGTAGCTGTTGTAGATGTTTTCGCCTTCCGTTTCCGTCACGTCGCCGCTCCGTCCCGGAATCTGCACATGCTCCACCCGTTCTTCCGGACGGATGATCGCCGCCGGTGCCCGCATGGTGATTCCCATCCCCCTGCAGTCTTTTCCGTTCCAGATAAAATAACTTTGTGCCATCAGGATCCAAACCCCCGCATCGTTCTTCTGTTCCTCGCGTCGATCGCTGCTGCCAGTCCCTCCGCGTCCTGTCCGTTGTTCATATACATGCTTTCGATGTACATATTGCTGCTGTAGCTCCTGCTGCCGACTTCCCGTGCCGGGACCACCTGTTCGCCTTTGTCCAGCAGTGCCGGGTATCCGTCAAACGGCACCATTGGCAGTCCATTCGCATGCCTTGGCCAGTTTAAAAATCCGCCCATCAGTCCGCCCGGTGTCAGATTGACTACCGCGCTCAAATGCATCTGATCCAGGTATCCCTGCAGGATGCTTGCCGCGTCTGCAGGCATTTCCGGCTCCGCTTCAATTTTGAACAGATCCTCCGGAAGGTTCGCCAGGTCTTCATCGTCCCAGTTATGCCGCATGAAGAAATCGCTCATCAGCCGATCAACCGTGTCGAACAGTTCCTCCTGTCCCTTGAACGCATCCTCGTATTCGTTCCAGTCTTGATCCGTGAAATCAGAACCCTTTTCACGCCAGACATCCCAGAACTTTTCGACCGCTTCCGCCTGTTTCTCCGTCATCCGGACCACTTCATCCGATTCCGGGAACGTGTATTCATATTTTTCCGGAATGATGTTTCCGTTTCGGTCATATACCGGTCCGGTGCTTTTTGGCAGTGTCGTCCCGATCTTGTTTCCGTCGGCATCGTATTGATAAATGATCCCATCCGGTCCTTCTTTGGTGTATGCCGTTTCCGGCACCCCGGAATCTCCGCGCAGTTCCTCATCTGTCGGCTTTTTGACATATCCCAGTGCTTCCAGTTCCCGGATCAGCGTGTCCAGGTCACCGTACATCCGGTATTTCGCCATCGCGTTGATCGCGTTTTCGTCCGACGTGATCCGTGCCAGGTCGCCGAAGATGTCCCCGACTTCCTTCAGCGTGTCCGCCCAGTTGTCCGGATTGTTGTAGTAATCCTGCCATCCGGCGCTTGTCAGCTTTCCGGTCTTTTCATCGAACAGAACATCCCAATCGTTACCGGCTGTCTCCGCTGGGTTGAGCAGCGTATAAAGGCCGACCAGCCACGGCGCTGCCTTCATGACTGCCGCAGCGAATCCTCCGCCCCAGGCGGATCCCGCTGCTGCGCCTGCTTCTCCCGCCGCCGATGCCGCTCCGGCTCCCGCCAGTCCGCTGATCCCCTGGATCAGTTTATAGATTTCCAGCGCTCCGCCGGTCAGTTTCAAAGCGCCCCAGCCGATGACCACCGCTTCCAGCGCTCCGACTACAGTTCCGCTGTTCTTTTCCAGCCACTGCAGTCCGCTGACGATGCCGTTGAAAACATCCGCGAATCCCTTCACGACCTCTTTCGGATCGATCTGGGAAATATCGGAGAACAGGCCCTCCACGGCTTTTGCCATGTCATCCAGCGCTTGCTGCCCTTCCGGTGTGTCCAGGTATTCGAGCAGGTTTCCCAGCAGACCGTTCAGTGCTTCTGCTGCTTTCGTCATTGCCGGTGCCAGTCCGGCCATCACTTTATTTTCCAGCGTATCAAAGTTTCCCTTGAGTTCGCCGACCTTGTCGTTCAGTTCCGCCAGCACGCTGACTTCTTCTTCGGAGTTGACCGTCACGTTTTCCAGCGCTTTGTCGAATTCTTCCTGACTTTTGAACTGTGTAAACAGTGGGATCAGTTCCCGCCAGCTTTTCCCGAAGAGTTCCTGTGCTTTCGCTTCCTGTTCGTATTCGTCGCCCAGGTTCATGATAGCCTGTCCTGCTTTCCAGAACAGTTCCACGCTGTCGTCCGTGATCAGGTGGTCGATGCCCTCCGCGACTTTTCCGCCATAATCCGTCACCACCAGGCCCAGTTCCTTCATCGTTGCCATGAAGGAATCTGATCCTCCGCCGACGTTCTTTTTCAGCTTGCTTTGGCTTTTCAGAATGGCTTCCACGCTGGTATCCATTCCGTTCTGCACCAGCTTCTGAACCCGCAGAAACGTGTCCAGGTCCACCCCGTACATCATGGCCATCGTTGCGGAGTCGTCTGCCCATCTGGCGCTTTCCATCAGTTCATCCCAGATGGCTTTGCCCAGCCGGACGGCTTTTTGTCCGGCCCGTTCCAGTCCATCCGTTACCTTGCCGACAGCGCTGATCACCTGATCCAGGCTGATCTTTTTGTTCAGTCCGCCCAGGCTGTTTGACAGCTGATCCGTCTTTTCCGCCGCGCCGCTGGCCTTTGTTCCCAGGTTATCCAGTTCCGCTTCGGTGTCCATCATGCCGCTTTGCGCTTCGATCAGCTTCCGCTGCATGTTCTGGTATGCTGCGCTGGTTGTCCGCACGCCGTTGGCTTCCATCTGCTTCAGCGCCTGTTCGGCATTTTTGACGATGGTTTTCTGCTGCTGCAGTTTCTGGTTCAGCAGTGTGGTTTGTGCAGCCAGATGGCTTTCAGCGTCTCCCGTTCTTTTAAAGGATTGCTCATTCGCCTTCATCGCCGCGTCCAGCGTTTTGACGCTGGCTTCCGCGTCCTTCATCCCTTGCTTGAATTGCGCGATCCCGCTGACTCCCATCTTGACGCTTACGTCTGCCATCTGTTTTCACTCCTCAATCACGCTTGATGCCGTGCTGTTCGTCATCGTAGGCCCGCCGCCAGATGTAGCAGTCCACGATCATTCCCGGCGACATCTCGCCCATTTCCGTAAAAGTTAACCCGGCCACCAGTCCCCAGTGAATTACTCGCCGGTATGTGAATTCACGGGATCTTTTTTTGCGTTGATTTCCTCCAGCACCAGATCCCGTTCTTTGTCTTCGCTTTCTTCAGCTTGCGCTTCGCTTTCGCTTTCCTTGCTCAGGCAGGCGATCACCGCCACCTGGTAAGCCAGCAGCGCATGTGGTTCCATGTTTTCCTTCAGCCAGTCGTCCGTCAGGTCCGCTTCTTCTCCCGCGTGTTTCAGTCCCGCGTTGCCCAGGATCCGGATCACTGTGATCATGTTCCGCAGCCGGTTTTTCCCTTTGAGGATCAGCTGCTTCACTTCTCCCAGGTTTCCGACCTGTTCTTCGATCTCGATAAACTGGTTCATTTTGAAGCGCAGCGGAATGGTCCGCCCGCCGATGTTCAGACTGATATTTTCCATTTTTATCTCCACTCCTCATCTGTTATTCATGGCTTTTCCCAAAACCCCGAAAAGGGCACCCCGTTTCCAGGGTGCCCGTTGAGTGTTTAGCCGTTGTTCTGCGGCGGAGTGTATCCGGCCTGACTGTTGATCCAGGTGGTCGCTGCGCTTTCGCTGTCGAATTCCATCCAGTTGAAGTATTTCGCTTTCCCGGAGGAATCGATATACACGCCGATGCCGGTCGCGTTCATCGTCGGATGGTTCCAGGTGATCTGCTTCTGTTTCGTGCTGGCGTTTTCGCCGCCATCCGAGAACTGCAGCGCATGGAAGAAGAACGCTTCGTACTTCCTCGTGCCCTTGAACATTTTCACCCGGATATAGGAAAGACCGCCCTCCGGCGGTTCCGCATCCGTGACCTCGTAGTGCGTCACCGCGGGCGGAGTAGATGTGTTCTGTTTCGCTTCCCATCCCAGGCACGCAGCCCGTGCTTCCTTGCTGATGTCGTTGGTTTCCAGCGCGATGGAGTAGCCATTCACGCCCTTGTCGTTGTCGATGATGATATCATCGCCGTAGTCCGGGTTGTCCGCCGTATCGAACGTCACGTTCGCGCTGACAGCCGGACCGATCACCACGGGTGTTCCGTAGGTGATGGCGCTGCCGTCTGTCCGTGTCGTGATCGGCCAGAACTTCGGAGTCCGCATTCCGATGTATGCCATGTTTTTACCCTCCTATGATTTCGTTAAACATTTGTTCAGCTTTTGAAACGATGGCGCTTTTCGCCGCTCCGCTGCTTTGGCTTGCCGCTTTCCGGAACACCGGCTGCTTGTTCATGAAGCTGGTTCCGCTGTTGATGCTCCGGGCAATTAGGCGCACGGCCTTTGTGTGTCCGGCCACTTCGGCATATCCGGCAGCGCCGCTGATGCCGATCAGCGTATTCACTTCTTCGCCGGTTTTGTTGAATTTTGCGACACCGCTTTTGCCCAGCAGCGCCGCTTTTTCTTCCGGTGACGGCAGTCGCTTTTCTCCGTTCCATGCGTACTTAAACGGCGCGGTCTGGATGCTGTTGATCGCGGCGGTGTATGCGTCGGCCACGACACCGGCCCCGTCGAAAAGAGCGCCGCTTGCCACGTCCTGTGCCTTATCGCCCAGCCGCGCCAGCATTGCGCCCAGTTCTCCGATTCCTTCCGTGCTGATGGTCATCGGCATTCCACTCACCTCGCTTCAATCTGAAAAACAAATTCCCGATGGATCAGGCCCGTCTCTTTTTCGTATTGTTCACTGTTGAGGTACCAGCTTCCGCTGCAGATTGATTCCAGCACCGTTTCGACCGCGGAGACGATCATCCATTCTTTTCCGCGTGTGTACAAGTCGACGCTGCCTTCCCAGGCACGGTCCTGCTTGCAGTCGTCGCCGTCGTCATCCTCCGCTTCGAAGTCCAGCTGCACCGTCCCGAAGTTTCCGTTCGGTCTGGTTCTCCATTCGTACTCAGTGAACGCCACGATTTTGATGGCCTTCAGTTGTCTGACCAGTTCATCAAAGATCACTGTCCGTCACCGCCTTCCGCCGCTGGTTCGTTCGCTGCCGTTTCCCCGGTCGCCGCCGGTTCCCCTTGCGTCGGATCGGATCCTTCATCCAGCACGCCTTCCGGTTCCGGATCGTTTTCGCCTGCAGGCGCTGCTTGCTCCGGTTCCGTCGGTGTTTCGGTACTTGCGTTTCCGCGCACCCGCTGCAGCGTCAGTTCTGTGCTGTCCCCGGTCTTTTCATCTCGGTAATCCCGGATGATTTCGTACCGTTCGCCTTTGTACTCGCACAGGGTTTCGCCCCTGTATTCGAAGTCCTGCGGCAGCACCAGACGGATCGTCGGTGAGAACCCGCTGGATCGCGCCTGGTATGTTTCACTCATGCTCAGGCTCTTTTCTTCGCAGTATGTTTTCCGCCGCTTCTCCGTCGGTGTGTCCAGCACGCCTTTCGCTTCCGGACTTTCAGTGATCAGATAAACGATGCCCACTCTCTTCACGGCGATTCCTCCGTTCCCGGATCCGTGATCACCGGTTCCGTTTCCGTTATCACCGGTTCCGTTTCCGTGATCACCGGTTCCGTTTCCGCCGCGGCTTCCGGTGATGCCGGTGTCACCGTTTCTTCTTCTGGTTCGAGGAAATCTGTATACCCGGTCCGGTTCGCCAGCTGCCGACGCTGCAGGTCATAGCTTGCGGCCACCCGGTCAAAGTCTGTCGGGCTTCCGAAGTTAAACCGCACGTAGGTGATCATGGCGGTCTGCACCCATTCGTCCGTGATCGTGCTGTTGTCCGTCGCGGTGATCGTGATTTCGTGCGTTGTCTGATCCTCCGTCTCCGTGACCGTGATGTCCAGGTCCCCGGTGATCACAACACCCGCCGCTTCCAGATCCGTCTTTGCCGCGTACAGCAGTCTCCGGATTTCCGACGCGTATTCCATGTCCGTCACGCGCAGCGCCAGCATGGCTTCCTTCAGCATGGTCTTTTCCTCATTTCCTCAAATCCTTACACCTTCAAAACCCACGACAGGCCGAAGGTGGTTTGGAGGGCGATCGGAAAGCCCTCCAAAAGAAACCCGGACAGGGGAGTGGATTCCTGTCCGGGCGGCGGAGTATCATCAGGCTTTC
>JAGCBO010000129.1 GCA_017652125.1 Clostridia bacterium
CTGCAATTCAGGCGTAATGATCGCCGTTTCGCTGGAGCAGGGGAATGAAGGCCTGACGGGGTGCCGGATTCAGGGGCACAGCGATCTGGCGGAAGAGGGGCGCGACATTGTATGCGCCGCGGTTTCCATTCTCGGATGCACCTGCGTGAACGCGCTGGAGAGCGTATGCGGAATTCTTCCCGTCGTAACGGATAACCGGGAAGGCATGCTCTCCTTTCATCTGCCGGAGATGACCCCGGATGAAAACGATCGGGCTCAGATCCTGATGGGCGCCCTGAAACAGGGCCTGTCGGATCTGACACAGGCTTATCCGAAAAACGTAAAGCTGTCCATCAAAGAACGGAGGGAAAAACATGATTAAGCTTAATCTGCAGCAATTCGCTCATAAAAAGGGAATGGGCTCCACCCGGAACGGCCGGGACAGCGAGTCCAAGCGCCTCGGGCCGAAGCGGGCGGACGGCCAGCTGGCTCTCGCCGGCAACATTCTGGTCCGTCAGCGGGGCACCCGGATTCATCCCGGTCTCAACGTGGGGATCGGCAAGGATGATACCCTGTTCGCCAAGGCGACGGGTGTGGTTCGCTTTGAGCGGCTGGGCAAGGATCGCAAGCAGGTTTCCGTTTATCCTGTGGAAACCGCGGCCGAAGCTCAGTAAGGAAACGGTCAGGCATCATGGGCTGTTGCGTCGCAACAGCCTTTTTTCAAAATAATGCATATTTCCAGGAGGGAAGAAGCCATGAACGAGGGGAAGAAGACCTTTTACATCACAACGCCGATTTATTATCCATCCGGCAACATGACCATCGGGCATACCTATACGACCGTGGCGGCGGACACGATGACCCGGTTCAAAAAGATGCAGGGCTATGACACTTATTTTCTGACCGGAACGGATGAGCACGGACAGAAGCTGGAGAAAAAAGCGGCGGAAGAAGGTCTGACCCCGATTCAGTATATCGACCGGATCGTGGCGGAAACAAAGGATCTCTGGAAGCTGATGAATATTCAGTACGACGATTTTATCCGCACCACAGAGGAGCGGCATACCCGGATCGTACAGCAGATCTTCCGCAAATTCTATGAGCAGGGGGACATCTATAAGGCGGAATACGAAGGAATGTACTGTACGCCCTGCGAGAGCTTCTGGACGCCGACCCAGCTGGTGGATAAGGATGGCGTGAAGGTCTGCCCGGACTGCGGCCGCCCCTGCCAGCCCATGAAGGAGGAAAGCTATTTCTTCCGCATGAGCAAATATCAGGACTGGCTGATCGATTATATCGAAACCCATCCGGATTTCATTCAGCCGGCGAAGCGCGCCAACGAAATGCTGACCAACTTCCTCCGGCCCGGGCTTCAGGATCTGGCCGTCAGCCGCACGAGCGTGAAATGGGGCATTCCGGTGGATTTCGATCCCCGGCACACGATCTATGTCTGGATCGACGCCCTGAGCAACTATATCACCGCCCTGGGCTACGGGACGGATCATGACGAGCTGTACCGTAAGTTCTGGCCGGCGAATATCCATCTGGTGGGCAAGGAAATCGTCCGCTTCCATACCATCTACTGGCCGATCATGCTTCACGCGCTGGGACTGCCGCTGCCGAAGCAGGTTTTCGGCCACGGCTGGCTGCTGTTCGGAGCGGACCGGATGAGCAAGTCCAAGGGGAACGTGGTCTATCCCCAGCCCATCGTCGCCCGGTACGGGGTGGATTCCCTGCGCTATTATCTGATGCGGGAGATGCCCTTCGGCGCGGACGGAAACTATACCAATGAATCCTTCCTGATCCGGATGAACGCCGATCTGGCGAACGATCTGGGGAACCTGGTCAGCCGCACCGTGGCCATGATCGAGAAGTATTTCGACGGGATCGTTCCCGCCTGGGATCCGCAGACGGCGGAGCCCGTCGGCGAGGAGCTGAGGAAGCACTGCGCGAAGCTGCCGGAGCTGGTGGACGAGCAGATGGACAAGCTTCAGTTCTCCCAGGCCCTGACCGAAATCTGGAAGGTCATCGGCGAATGCAACAAATACATCGACCTGACCCAGCCCTGGGTGCTCGGAAAGGATCCGGAGAAGAAGGGCCTGCTGGGCAATGTGCTGCTGACCCTGGCGGAATGCGTCCGGTTCGCGGCGGTGCTGATCGGCCCCTTCATGCCCTCCACCCCGGAGAGAATTTTCACTCAGCTGGGCGTGACGGACGCGAACCTGAAGAGCTGGGATTCCCTGAAGTGCTTCGGCATGCTGCCGGACGGAATCCGGGTGTGCAAGGGCGAGGCGCTCTTCCCCCGCATCGATGTGAACAAGGAGCTGGAGGCCCTCGGAGGCGGGGAGAAAAAGGAAGAACAGGCCGCCGACAAACAGGAGAAGAAGGAAAAGAAGGCGGAAAAGAAGGCGGAGAAAAAGCACGAGGAGCCGGAGTATCCCGCAGAGATCTCCATTGACGAGTTCTTCCGCTGCAAGATTCAGGTGGCCCGGGTGCTGGCCTGCGAAAAGGTGGAGAAGAGCAGTAAGCTGCTGAAGTTCCGGCTGGGCCTGGGCGCAGACGGAGAGCGCACCGTGGTCAGCGGCATCCAGAAGTACTACGAGCCGGAGACCCTGGTGGGCCGCCAGGTGGCGGTGATCACCAACCTGAAGCCCGCGAAGCTGGCGGGCATCGAGAGCCAGGGCATGATTCTCAGCGCCCTGGACGATCAGGGGAACCTGAAGCTGATGACCGTGGATGAAGGCGCGGCGGACGGCGCTCTGATCGGATGATGGAATGGTTTGACAGTCACTGCCATGTGAACGAGGAACGGTTCGATGAGGACCGGGACGAGGTACTGGCCCGGATGGCGGAAAACGGAATCACCCGCTACGCGGTGATCGGGTCGGATATGGAAACCTCCCGCCATGCCATCGCCTTTGCCGCGGAACATCGCGGCGCGGTGGCGGCGGGAGGCATTCATCCCCACGAAGCAAAGGGCTTCCGGGAGGAGGATCTGGAGGAGATCCGAGGCTGGTACCGGGACGGACGGATCCGCGCCATCGGGGAGATCGGTCTGGATTTCTATTATGACCTGAGCCCCCGGGAAATCCAGCGGGAGGTCTGCCGGAGGCAGATGGAGCTGGCCTGGGAGATCGGCGCGCCGGTGGTTTATCACATCCGGGACGCCCACGGGGAGATGCTGGAAATCTTCAGAAGCATGAAGGGCAGGCTGACCGGCGGGATTATCCACTGTTTCAGCGGCAGCCCGGAAATCGCGAAGGAATACCTGAAGCTCGGATTTCTGATTTCCTTTGCCGGCCCGCTGACATTCAAGAAGGCGCCGAAGCTGCAGGAGGCCGCCAGGCTGATCCCGCGGGACCGGCTGCTGATTGAGACGGACAGTCCGTATATGGCCCCGGAACCCGTGCGCGGCAGAAGGAACGAGCCGGCCAACGTCCGTTATGTCGGCATGAAGCTGGCGGAGCTGCGGGGCGAGGATCCGGAGGAAACGGCCGCGTATACGACCGAAAACGCGAAAAGGGTATACAATCTGTAGAAAGAGGATCGCCATGGGAAAAATCGTGGTGCTGGCGGAAAAGCCAAGCGTCGCCAGGGATATCGCCCGGGTTATCGGATGCGGCGGCCGCGGGGACGGATGTCTGATCGGCGACCGGTATATCGTGACCTGGGCGATCGGTCATCTGGTCAGCCTGCAGGAGCCGGATGAGATGGATCCCGGGCTGAAGCGGTGGACCTTTGACACCCTTCCCATTCTTCCCGACGAGATTCCGCTGAAGGTGCTGCCGGGAACCCGGGGGCAGTTCGACATCGTCCGGAAACTGATGAACGATCCGGAGACGGATTCCCTGATCTGCGCCACGGACGCGGGGCGGGAAGGGGAGCTGATTTTCCGCTACATCTATGAAAAAGCCGGGTGCAAAAAGCCCTTTCAGCGGCTCTGGATCTCTTCGATGACGGATGAAGCCATCACGGAGGGATTCCGGAACATTCAGCCCGGAGAACGGTATGACGGCCTTTATGCCAGCGCGAGATGCCGCAGCAGGGCCGACTGGCTGGTCGGAATGAACGCGAGCCGGGCCTTCACGCTGAAATACGATACGCTGCTGAGCGTGGGCCGGGTGCAGACGCCGACGCTGGCGATTCTGGTCCGGCGGCGAAAGGAAATTGAAGAGTTTAAGCCGGAAGGGTACAGCACGGTGACAGCGGATTTCGGGGACTACCGGGGAATCTGTTTTTCCGAAAAGCTGGAGCCGGATACCCATCTGAAGAACAAGGCCGACGCGGAAGCGATCGCCGCGGCGGTGCGGGGAAAGACCGCGCGGGTCACGGTGGCGGAAACGACGCGGAAGCACGAGCTGCCGCCGCAGCTTTACGATCTGACCAGCCTGCAGCGGGACGCGAACCGGATGCTGGGCTTCACGGCGGACAAAACGCTGAAAACGGCCCAGAGCCTGTATGAGACCCACAAGGCGCTGACCTATCCCCGGACGGACAGCCGGTATCTGCCGCCGGATATGATCCCGCGGGTGGTTCAGACGATGAAGCTGCTGCCGGAGGAATACCAGGCCTTTGTTCCCGGAGCGCTGCCGGAAGGCCGGCTCCGGGCAGGCAAACGGACGGTGGACGCATCCAAAGTGACGGATCACCATGCCATCATTCCGACGGCCAAGCGGGTGAACCCGGAAAAATTCAGCGAGGACGAACGGAAGCTGTACGACCTGGTCGCGCGGCGGCTGCTGGCAGCGTTCTATCCCGCCTGTGACTACGACGCGACAAGGGTGATCACCGAAGCGGAGGGATATACTTTCCGGACGACAGGGAAAACCATCGTTGTCAACGGATGGCACGATGTGCCCCCGATGAAGGATCCGCCGCGAAAACGGAAAACCGCGAAGGACGAAGAGGAGAGCGAGACCGCGCTGCCGCCTCTGCAGGTCGGGGATCTGCGGACGGTAAAGGCGGCGAAGGTGAAGGAGGACATGACCAAACCGCCTTCCCCCCATACGGACGCCAGCCTGCTGGCGGCCATGGAAACAGCGGGGAAGGAACTGGACGACGAAGAGCTGGCGCGCCAGATGAAGGGCAGCGGAATCGGCACGCCGGCGACCCGGGCGGCCATCATTGAACGCCTGCTGCAGGTGGGTTACGCCCAGCGGAAAGGAAAAACGCTGACGGCCACGGATAAGGGAACCGCGCTGATCGGACTGATGCCGAAGGAGATCGCGAGCCCGGAGCTGACGGGACGCTGGGAGCTGGCGCTGCACGAGATTACCGACGGCAAACAGGATGAGGCCCGGTTCATGGACGGGATCCGGAAAATGAGCGCCTTTCTGGTGGACTATGCCCGGAACAACCGCGCTCCGAACCTGTTTCCGGCGGAGGAAAAAAGGAGAAGCGGCGCCGGGATCCGCAGCAAAGCCCTGAAGGGAAGCCGGTGTCCCCTGTGCGGGAAGGGAACGCTGCGGGAAAGCGACCGGGCATTCAGCTGCGGGGAAAACGGGTGTCGCTGCACCATCTGGAAGGACTGCCTCGAAAAGGGAGGCGGGCCGGCGCTGAACGCGAAGCTGATGACGATGCTGCTGGAGAAAAAACAGCTGCAGGGATCCACCGGAATCCTGATGCTCAGGGAAGGGCGGATTCTGTTCTATCCCAACGGAAGCGAGGCGCCGTCTGTCAACCGCTCCCTGATCTACGAACGGAAAGGAAGGTAAGCAACCATGATGAGAGGATATGACAAGGCCGAGGCGCTGGACTTTATTCTGCAGCGGATTCACGCCAAGGATCATCCGGAACTGGCGGAGATGCTGCCGGAGCTGATCAGCCAGACCATCGACGCGGATATGGACTATATGCACAGCCATCATGTGCTGGACGAGGAGGGCAACGCCGGGACCGAGTATTATGAGGACGACGAAGCCTTCGAATACATGGTGGAAACGCTGGCCCAGAACAATCATCTGGATCCGGTCCGGGCGGTGAAGCTCGCTTCCCTGGTGGATGATTATATGGATTATCAGCAGGCTTATCTGGAATCCAAAGGACTGGTGGACTGGGAATGAAAAAGGTGATGCTTGTTTTCGGCACGAGGCCGGAAGCGATCAAAATGTGTCCGCTGGCCGCGGAACTCAGGAAGAGACCGTCGATCGAAACCGTGGTCTGCGTGACCGGGCAGCACCGGGATATGCTGCGCCAGGTGCTGGACGCTTTTCAGATCCAGCCGCAGTACGACCTGAAGATCATGAAGGATCGGCAGACCCTGTTCGATATCACGACAGAGGTGCTGACGGGGATCCGGAAGGTGCTGGAAGAGGAAAAGCCGGACGTGGTGCTGGTGCACGGGGATACGAGCACGACTTTTTCCACGGCGCTGGCCTGCTACTATCTGCAGATTCCCGTCGGCCATGTGGAAGCCGGACTGAGAACCTATGATATCTACTCCCCCTATCCCGAAGAATTCAACCGGGAAGCGGTATCCATCATCAGCCGGTATCATTTCGCGCCTACCGGAACGAGCCGGGAGAATCTGATCCGGGAAGGGAAGAAGCCGGAGCAGATCTATGTGACCGGAAACACGGTGATCGACGCGCTGAAGACCACCGTACGGCAGGACTGGCATCATCCTGACCTGGAATGGGCGGACGGAAGCCGGCTGATTCTGCTGACGGCGCACCGGCGGGAAAATCTGGGAGCGCCAATGCACGCCATGTTCCGGGCGATCCGGCGGGTCACGGAAGAACACGGGGACGTGAAGGTGCTTTATCCCATCCATCTGAATCCCGTGGTTCGGGAAGCGGCGGACCAGGAACTGGCGGGCTGCGGCCGGATCCGGCTCATTGAGCCCATCGACGTGCTGGACTGTCACAACATCATGGCCCGCAGCGAGCTGATTCTGACGGACAGCGGCGGCATTCAGGAGGAGGCGCCCAGCCTCGGAAAGCCGGTGCTCGTGATGCGCAACACGACGGAAAGACCCGAAGGCATCCGGGCCGGGACGCTGAAGCTGGTGGGAACGGAAGAGGAATGCATCTACCGGGAGTTCACCCGGCTGCTGGACGACCGGGCCGCCTATGACCGGATGGCTCATGCCGTGAACCCCTACGGAGACGGACACGCCTGCGAACGGATCGCCGATATTCTGGAAACGGGGCGCATGCGGTCGGAATTCAGAGGGGAGTGAAATCCATGGCCCGCGTGGGAGTCCTTACTTTTCTGCACAACCAGAACTACGGCTCCTCCCTGCAGGCCTACGCGCTGCAGCGGGTGATCCGGGAGATGGGGCACGACTGCGTGCATCTGGACTATGAGCCGGACCGGCGGGAAAAGGTGATCAATCTGGTCCGGACCCGGAATCATCCGAAGCTGATTCTGGAAGGGCTGCGGAAAAAGCAGGTGATGACGGATCAGGCCGGCGCCCGCCGGAAACGGGAGCTTTTTTCCGAATTTTATCAGAAGCATCTGCGGCTGACCGCGCGCTGCCGCAATCAGAAGGAGCTGCGCGGGCAGAGCCGGGACCGGGAGATCCTGATCTGCGGAAGCGATCAGATCTGGAATCCGGTATGGCTGAATCCCGCCTATTTTCTTACCTTCGCGCCGAAGGAAACCGTGAAGCTGGCCTATGCGGCGAGCCTGGGGATCCGGCGGAGACCGGCGGAGCAAAAGGTCCGGCAGATCCGCCGGTGGACGGCGGATTTTCAGGATATTTCCGTGCGGGAAGAAGAGGGCGCGGAGCTGCTGAAGGAAATGACGGGCCGGCAGGCGGAGGTGATGACGGATCCCGTGTGCCTTCTGACCGCGGAGGAATGGAGCGGCATTGCCGGCCCGGCGCCGGCGGGGGATCCTTATCTGCTCTGCTATTTTATCGGAGAAAACCGGCAGTACTGGGAGAAGACGGAAGCGCTTCGGAACAGGACCGGACTGCGGGTGGTCGTGCTGCCGGTCACGGCGGAAAGCTACGCGGAAGCCGAAAAGCGGCGCTATACCCTGATGGACGGAGCCGGGCCGGAAGATTTTCTCGGCGCGGTTCAGAACGCCGCCCTGCTGTGTACGGACAGCTTTCACGGGCTCGCCTTCGCCACGATCTTCGGCACGAAGACCGAGATCCTGAGAAGATACCGGGAAGAGGATCCGGAAAGCAAGAACAGCCGGATCGATCATTTTCTCCGCCGGCTGGAAGCGAAGCCGCTGTCCGTTCAGCGGGAAGAGGGACTGCGGTGGCTGCAAACCTGTCTGTCAAAACCTGAAAAAGGATAAAGAAAACCCGCCTGTCGCACAAACAGGCGGGAAATCATATGTACGCCCGGAGTTACGCTTCTTCGTGAAGCTTGGGCAGCGCACGCTGCACATTGCCGCTGCGCAGGCAGCGGGTGCACACGTTCATCCGCTTCGCCGCGCCATTGACCATCACACGGACACTCTGCACATTGGGCGCCCAGATCCGATGGCTCTTGCGGTTGGAATGGCTGACGTTATTCCCGTTCAGCGTGCCCTTCTCGCAGATCTCACAAAACTTACCCATGGAAATCTCCCCCCTCTTGGAGCGTTACACATCAAGCCTGACTATACTATCACGAGATGAACGAAAATGCAAGGATTTTTTTATCGGAATTCCGGTGAAAAAATGCAGCCGGAAATCCGTCCTATCTGATCACATTCATACTCCGGATTTTCCACTGGCCGGCCTCCCGGGACAGCAGAATCCGGTACCGCATATCCGGCCAGGCCGGCGGATAGACCGCACCCGGACCGTCCCGGGCGATCACCTCATCCGCTTTCAGCCCCTTTACCCGGCCGTCAATCCGGGGAATGCTTTCCGACACATTGATCCAGACGGAGGAATCCCAGGGCCAGGTCCAGAAAAAGCCCAGATCCAGCCGGTGATCCAGTCCGCGGACGTTATAATCCGCATAGGGGGAATTCCCCAGCGATACAAGCTTCAGATCCGAATCATTGGAGAGGGCCGCGTTCTGAAAAAACTTCCGAAGCTCATCCCGGTTGTCGGTGATCCCCATAATCACCTTGGCCCGGGCCGCCAGGCCATCCTTCAGCACCACCTGAATGTTGGTCAGATTCATGGCGTAATAGAAAACGGAAATGGCCAGCCCCAGAAGGACGCAGAGAAGCAGCAGCCGGGAAGCGAAATACCAGATGGTTCTTCGTAAAAAGCGCACGGCACACAGCCCTCCTTTCCGAAATTGCCGTCAGAAAGCGTCCGGACGATCCGCCTTTTACAGCAGCTTGATCAGCATGGTCTTCTGTTCATCCATTTCGACGACGACCAGGCCGTCCTTCTCCAGCTGCTTCATCACATCGGAGAAGCGCTTGAACCCGATGGTTCTTTCATTGAAATCCGGATAGGCCGTGATGATATCCGCCTTCAGAATGGAAGGATTGACCCGGTCGAAACCGCCTTCCTTATAGGCGTTGATCTGCGCGGCAAAGGCTTCCTTCCAGTTGTCGCGGGTCAGCTGCGGAATGGATTCGCCGCTGTCCGGCGCGTTGCTCAGCCCCACCATGACGTCAAAATTGTCATTATGGACCCGCAGATCGCCGAAACGGTTGCTCAGCTTCATCAGGAGCTTATAGAAGGTCGGACAGCCGTAGGCTTTTTCATTGAAGTCCGGCCGCAGACGAAGCAGGGTGCCCTTCAGCTCGCTGGCATAGATCTCATCCCGGTCGGTCTGCTCCTCCAGCACGGTGGTCAGCAGTTTGTTCAGCTCGCTCTCGTCCGCCATTTCCTCGCTGTTCACCGTGGAGCGGGGGCGCTTCGGCTTCTCCACATTCCGCTTGCCCACGGATTCCAGAAACTGAAACTCGTTGCACGCATTGATGAAAATATTGCTGGCCGCCTCGCTCCGGCTGATCCCCAGGACAAACTTGCCCATGCTCTTCAGCCTGCCGACCAGCGGAACATAATCACTGTCGCCGCTGACGATGCAGAAGCTGTCAATCAGATCGTTATTATAAGCGACCTCCAGCGCGTCAATCACCAGCTGGATATCCGCGTTGTTTTTCTGGCTGATCCCATAGCGGATGCTGGGAACCACCGTAAAGGTATTGCTCAGCAGCACTTCCTTCAGATCGTCATATTTATCCGTATATCCGTATACCTTTCCAAGCAGGATATCTCCCCGGATTTTCACCTTCTCGAGGATGCTGTTCAGCATGGCGGCCTTGGCGCCGCAGTTTTCCAGATCCACAAATACAGCAAACTTACTCAGACACAAAACCTTCTTCCTGTTGATACCTTGATATTCTGTTCCTGTTCACGGAGCCGTAAACAGTCCCTTCAGTATATCATCCATTGAATGAAATTTCCACTGTTTTGTGGACAAAGGGGTATTCAGACGGTACAATAGAAAGGAAAACGGATCCGGAGAGGAGGGGTGAGGATGCCGTCCATGCTTTCAGCCTGCATCGTGCTGTATCACTGCGGGGATGAGGTGGTAGAGGCGCTGGAGAGCCTTCGGCGCGCGGATCAGGAGGTGGCGGTGTATCTTTGCGATAACTCGCCGGAAGAGATCATGGCCGAGAGGCTGGCCTGGGCGTACCCCGGCATCACCGTGCTGCCCCAGCGCGGAAACATCGGATTCGGGAGAGCGAACAACGCGGTTCTGCCTTATCTGAGAAGCAAGTATCATCTGATTATGAACCCGGATATTACCTTTGAGCCCGGTCTGCTTACGCGGATGATCCGGTACATGGAAGTTCATCCGAATATCGCGGTGCTGACGCCCCGGGTTCTGAATACGGACGGGAGCGAACAGTATCTGCCGAAGAAGCAGGTGGCGGTGCATTACCTGCTGAGCGGCCTTTTTGAGGAAGCGGGCGGGATTTTCCGGCGATGGAGGAACGAGTATACCCTGGCCGACCTGGATGTGAGACGTCCCATGCCCGTGGAGTTTGCCACCGGCTGTTTCATGCTGATCCGGACCAGCGTATTTCAGGAGCTGAAAGGCTTTGACCCGCGCTTTTTTCTGTATCAGGAGGATTCGGACCTGAGCCGGCGCATCCTGTATCATCATCTGGGAAGCATCGTCTACCATCCGGATATGACGGTCACCCACCGCTGGTCCAGAGAAAATACGAGGACATTCAAAGGACGGCTCCGCCAGATGCGCTCCGTGTTCAAGTATTTCATGAAATGGGGGATTTCCTGGTGAGATCCGTGATTCTGCTGGCAGCCTATAACGGGGAGCGCCATCTTCCGGCGCTGATCGAATCCATCCTGCATCAGACCGATTCCGATTTTTTCGTCCTGATGCAGGACGACGGATCCACGGATCAGACCCTTCCGATGCTGGAGAAGATCTGCGCGGAGGATTCCCGGTTCACCCTGGGAAGGGAATCCGGCAGACATCTGGGAGCCGCGGGGAATTTTCTTTCCCTGATCCGCCAGGCGGAGGGAGACAGCTTTCTGCTGTGCGATCAGGACGATCTGTGGGAACCGGAAAAGGCGGCCCGCCTGAAAGCGGCCATGAGGGAAGCCGAAGCGCAGTACGGAAAGGACTGCCCCCTGCTGATCCACTCGGACTGCCGTCTGATCAGCGAGCAGGGAGAGCCGGTCGCCGACAGCTTTTTCCGGCATCAGGGGTGGGATCCGAAGGCTGTTACGCTTCCGCCGCTGCTGGTGCAGAACAATGTGACCGGATGCACCCTGATCATGAACCGGGCGCTGGCCGGGATGATTGCCGAACACGGCCGGGCGAAGGATCTTTTCATGCACGACTGGTTTATCGCCCTGACGGCGGCTGCCTTCGGGCATGTGATTTTTCTGAATGAACCGCTGACACAGTACCGGCAGCATGGGGACAACGCCATCGGCGCCAGCAAAAAAGGGCTGATCGCCCGGGGCTTTGCGGCGCTGAGACAGAGAAAAAAGGCCCAAAGACGCATTCTGCTGACCTATACCCATACCCTGGTTTTCCGGAAGCTTTATGAGGGGATGCTGCCGGAGGAGGCCGACCGGATTACGGCGGCCTACCTGGCGACAAGGCGGATGCCCAAAATGAAGCGGATTCGTACGGTACGCGCTCTGGGCTGCGTGATGCAGAGCCCGGTCACACGGCTGGGGCAGACGCTGTTCGGATAACCGGCGATAGGCCTGCCGGAACGGGATTTCGGGCGTTTTCAGTGATAAGCTGAAAAAAAGTAAAAAAATTCAAAAAAAACGCTTGACAAACACTTTTACGTTTGGTATTCTATGCAAGCTCGCTCGAAACGAGGCGCCCCGGAAGGGGAGCTGAGGGATCGAAAAGGGCAGGCGAACCTTGAAAACGATACAGAGAGAGAAACGCGCAATTAAAGGAAGAAGACAGCGAAGATTCTAACGAGTTTGACCGGACGGAAGCCGAGAGGGTGAAGTTCGGATCGAAGGATTAAACGGAAGAGTTTGACCCTGGCTCAGGACGAACGCTGGCGGCGTGCCTAACACATGCAAGTCGAGCGGGGACATTCGACGGACCGGAAGTTTTCGGA
>JAGCBO010000130.1 GCA_017652125.1 Clostridia bacterium
AGGACGCGGCGGTCCTGCTGCTGACCTGCCGGCGGCGGGATGAACAGGGCCGGGCGGAGGATCAGATCTTCCGCGTCTGCGGGGAGCAGAACGCGCCGATCCGCCGCCTGGCGGAGGAACGGGAAACCCTGGAATCCATCTTTCTCCGGGAAACGGAGTAGGGGGAAAGGAAGACAAGAAGGATGAAGGCCATCTGGAAGCGGGAGCTTCAGGGATATTTCTATACGCCGGTGGGCTATGTGTTCATGGGCGTTTTTCTGGCGATCGCCTCCCTGCTCTTCGCGATGGAGATTCTGCGGCAGCGCAGCGGAGATCTGCCGGCCTTTATCGGAGAGATGAGCTATATCTGGATGCTGGTCAGCCCGATTCTGACGATGCGCCTGCTTTCGGAGGAGCGGCAGAAGCGGACGGACCGGCTGCTGCTGAGCAGTCCCGTCAGCCTGGCGGGGATCGTCGGCGGCAAGGCGCTGGCGGCGGGCACGGTGCTGCTGGCGACGACGGCGCTGACCGGGCTGTTCGTGCTGGTGGTCGCCCTGTACGGGCAGGTCTATCCGGCGGAGCTGGCGGTCAACTATCTGGGTTTCATCCTGCAGGGCTGCGCGCTGATGGCGATGGATCTGTTTCTCAGCGCCTGCGCGCCTTCGCCCGCGATTGCCGCCGCGCTGGCCTTCGGCGCGAATTTTCTGATCTGGATTCTGGATCTGGTGGAAAACGCCGTACAGGCGGAATGGATCGCCGCCGTTCTGCGCTTTCTGAGCCTGTACAGCCGGAATGAACCTTTTCTGATGGGCCAGCTGAGCCCGGCCGGCATCCTGTTCGACCTGTCCTTTGCCGCGGCCTTTCTGGCGCTGACGGTGTATCTGCTGGAGCGTCGGAGCGGCAGGCGCCCGCGGGGGCGGAACGTGATTCTGCCGCTGTTTCTGGCCTTCCTGACCGCGCTGAACATCGGGGCGGAAACCCTGGAAAAGCGCTACGGCTGGCGGCAGGATTACTCCTTCAACGCCATCGCGACCCGCAGCGAGGAGACGGACCGGGTTCTGGCGGAGCTGGATACCCCGGTGAAGATCTGGGCCCTGTTCCGCAAGGGGGACGAGGACGCGCCGCTGCTGGAGCTGCTGGACCGCTACGCGGCCGCCACCCCGATGATCACCTGGGAACAGGCGGATCCGGGGCTGAATCCGGCGCTGACCGCCCGCTTCACCACGGAGTCCGCGACGCCCGGAACCGATTCCCTGATCGTATTCTGCGAGGCCACGGGCCGGTACCGGATTCTGGGGCCGGAGGACTACGTCGCCCTCAGCATGAATCCGGAGACGGGCGAATATACCTATGCCGGATGGACCTATGAGCAGAGCCTGACCGGGGCGATCCGCTATGTGACAAGGGAACGGATTCCGCGGGTGATTCTGCTGCAGGGGCACGGGGAGCTGGACGCGAAGACCACCGCCGCTTTCACGGAACTGCTGACAAATAATCAGTACGAGGTGACCGCCAGCGATCTGAGCGCGGGAATGCCCCAGCCGGAAACCGGCGATCTGGCGGTGATCCTCAGCCCGCTGCGGGATCTGTCGGAGCAGGAGCTGGAAACCCTGAACCGCTTTGCCCTTCAGGGGGGCAGCTTTCTGTTCACCTGCGACTATTCCGATCCGCTGGGCTCCATGCCCCGCTGGCTTTCCCTGCTCCGCAGCTACGGCTTCGTTCCCCGGGACGGGCTGGTGGTGGCGGATCCGGCCGATCCGGACAGCTCCTACGGCGGCACGGGCCTCTATCTGATTCCGCGGATGCTGTCCACGGACATCACGATGGATCTGGTGGCTTCGGGAGCGGATACGCTGCTGCTGCCGGGAACCCGGGCCTTTGAGGAACCGGAGGAGGGAGACCGGAATCTGACGGTGATGAAGGTGCTGGAAAGCAGGGAGGGCTCCTGGCTGAAGGTGCTTACGGATTCTTCCCTGAGCCTGAACAAAGCGGACGGGGATCCGGAGGGACCTTTCCCGCTGGCGCTGGAAGCCCGGCGGACGACGGCGGAGGGATACGTTTCCCGGGCCTTTATCCTCGGCTGTTCCGCCGCGCTGACGGATCAGCAGGTCTGGTCCATGACCGATACCCGGCAGTTTATTCTGCGGGTGACGGAATTCCTGCAGGATCTGTCCTCCGGCGATCTGCGGATCGCGGCGAAGGATGCCCTGCGAACCTCGCTGCGTCCCGGCAATACGGCGCTGGGATCCGTGATTCTGGTGGCGCTGCCCGCCCTGGTGCTGCTGGCCGCGCTGCTGGTGCTGGTTCCCCGGAGGAGGCGATAAGCGTGCAGCCGGTGGAAAAACGGAAAATCCGGGAAAGAAAGCATAACCGCCTGCTGCTTCCGGGGCTGCTGCTGGCGCTCACGGCCGCCGTGATTCTGCTGACCGCCGGGCTGAACCGGAAACCGGAACCGGAGCGGACGGAAAAGCCGGAACAGGGCGGCGTCCTGGTCAGCCGGTCTCCGGAGGAGATTGAATCGATCTCCATCCTGCGCCGGGGAGGGGAGAGCTGGACGGCGGAGCGGGAAGAAGGCAGCCTGTATCCGGCCGGAGACCGGTCCTGGACGGTGGATCCCCTGATCGGAGACCCGCTGCAGGACGCCCTGGTGCATCTGGAATACGAGCGGGTGCTGACGGACCGGCCGGAGGAGTATCGCTCCGCCCTGGCGGATTTCGGGCTCGGGGAGCCGCTGGTGACCGCGGAATGCCGGTTCCGGGACGGGGACCGGCTGACGGTGCGGATCGGGGACCGGATTTCCGGTACGGAGGAGAACGCGTATTATATGACCGTCGACGGGGATGACCGGCTGTTTGCGGCTTCCGCCGGAACGGTGCAGGACCTGAATGTGGAAAAGGCGCTGCTGCGCCCCGTGGAGCAGCCCCGGATCCTTGCGGCCCTGCTGGACCGGATCACGCTGACGGACCGGGATGGAAAACCGATTCGGGAATGGAGCCTGCGGGGAAGGATTACCGATCCGGACGCGGGGGAAAACTGGCTGATCACCGCCCCCTTTGTCTATCCGGCGGACGGGGAGGCCATCCGGGGGCTGAAGGAGAACGCGGAAAACCTGCGGATGGGCGCCTGGTACGGGGAGGCGACGGCGGAGAACCTGGCGGCGACAGGGCTGGATGAGCCCGGGCGGCGCCTGATTTTTCACATGGCGGAGGGAACCACGGGAACGGTTTCGCCGGACAGCGGCGTCTACGACGTTCAGGACTGGCCGGAGAGCACCGTGACGATCGCCCTGGGAGCGGACCGGGATGAGAACGTCTTCTGGGCGCTGTTTCAGGATCAGATCTACGCGGTGAACCGCCTGTCCTTCAGCGCGTTTACGGATACCGATCCGCTGACCACCGCGGCGAGATATCCGGCCGCGACCCCGCTCGCGTCGCTGAGCGAACTGGAAACGGAGGAGAACGGGCGCACGACGCTGTACCGGCTGGAGCACGGTGAAAACGGCGACTGGTCCGTGACGAAAAACGGAGAAAGCCTGTCCCCGGAGGTCTTTGAGGCGGCCTACGACAGGCTGCTGACCGTCACGGTCAGCGGCAGGCTGCCGGAGGGAACCGTACCGGGAGAAACGCAGAAAAAATATACGTTCCGCACGACGAGCGGCGGAACGCATACGCTGGCCTTCTGGCCTTTTGACGCGCTGCATCAGGGACTGACGCAGGACGGATACACCCTGTTTTATCTGATCCGGGACGGGATGACGGAGCTGCCCTGACGCGCCCGGAACGGCGGAAACCGCGGAGGCGGAGGGCGGGGCGCCGCGTCAGACGGGCTGCCAGCCGATAATGGTCTTCCCGGTATAGCGAAGCAGATAATCCTTTCCGGATTCGAAGGCGGGAAGGTTCTTCTGCAGATCCCAGTAATACATCTGGTCCCGGGTTCCGTGTTTATCCGGATCTCCCAGGAAGATCAGGCTGCGGAAGGAAACGCCGTCCACGACGGAAAGCTCCGACTCCGGATGATCATAGGTCAGGCGGATTTCATGATTCCGCCCCTGCAGCGCGGCGATCAGCAGCTTGCGGTAGGCATGGAGGGGACGGTAGAACATCTCGATGCCGAAGATCAGAACGACGCCGGTCAGGGCGACGCTGACCATGGTCAGCCATTCAATCCGGCCCACCAGAGACCAGGCCGCCACCCCGGTGCAGACCAGGGCGATCGCGCCGATCACGGCCATCCGCCGGTTCATCTGGGCGGTCAGTTCCTTCAGATCCCGATCGGAATATACTTCCTGCATACTTTTATCCTCCCCTGAAAAGAAGCATCCTTCCTGTGCGGGGAAGGATGCGTTCATTTGCTTGATGTGTAATGGTTTTCAATCAGACCAGCTCGAGGATGACCATCTCGGCGGCATCGCCGCGACGGGGCCCCAGCTTATAGATACGGGTATAACCACCGGAGCTGTTCTTTTCGGCATTGCGGGCCTTGTACTTCGGTCCGATTTCCCGGAAAAGCTTCTCCACCACGGGATGCTTGTTATCCTTGGTGCGCTCCCTGTATTCCGCCTTATTCTCATCGGCCTTCTTGGGCTCCTTCAGGTCGTAGAGATAAGACATCATGATGCGGCGGGCATGCAGCTTGGAAGGCGCGTCGTTAACGACTTCCAGGGTGACAAGCTGCCCCTTGTCATTATGGGTTTCCTTGGTAGCGGAAACCGTATTTTCGCATTCGCGTACGGCCAGGGTAATCATCTTGTCAGCGATCCGGCGGACTTCCTTAGCCTTGGCTTCGGTGGTCTCAATCCGGCCGTTCCAGATCAGATGGGTCACCTGATTGCGGAGCAGCGCCTTGCGCTGATCCGCCGTACGGCCCAGCTTGCGTTGGTTAGCCATGGAATCTTCCTCCTACTATTATTCTTCATTGGGCCGCAGTCCGAGCCCGAGCCCGTTGAGCTTCTGCTCCACTTCCTCGAGGCTCTTCCGGCCAAGGTTGCGAACCTTCATCATGTCATCCTGATTCTTCAGCACCAGCTCAGCCACGCTGTTGATGCCGGCCCGCTTCAGACAGTTATAGGCACGGACGGAAAGATCCAGCTCTTCGATGGTCATTTCCAGCACCTTGTCTTTCACGTCATCTTCCTGCTGCACCATGCTGACCGGCATGACCTGATCCGTCAGGCTGATAAACAGGTTGAGATGCTCCGTCAGGATTTTCGCCGCGCTGGAGATTGCTTCCTCCGGCTTCAGCGTTCCGTTGGTCCAGATTTCCAGCGTCAGCCTGTCATAGTCCGTAATCTGCCCTACACGCGTGTCTTCCACGGTGTAATTGACTTTCTTGACAGGGGTGAAGATGGAATCGATGGGAATGACCCCGATCGGCATGCTGGGCGTCTTGTTCTTGTCGGCGCTGACATAGCCGCGGCCCCGATTCAGCGTCATCTGCATCTGCAGGTGAGCATCCTCGTTCAGGGTGGCGATGTGCAGATCCTTATTGACAATTTCCACCTGATCGTCCGTCTTGATATCTCCGGCCTTCAGCTCGCAGGGGCCCTTCACATTGATGGTCAGCTGCTTACTTTCTTCAGAGTACATCCGGACGGCCAGGGATTTCAGGTTCAGGATGATTTCCGTAACATCCTCCTTGATGCCCGGCAGCGTTGAGAATTCATGCTGCACACCTTCGATGTGCACAGAGGAAACCGCGACGCCGGGGAGGGAGGACAGAAGTACGCGGCGCAGGGAATTGCCCAGCGTATGGCCGAAACCGCGCTCCAGCGGCTCGATTACAAACCGGCCGTAGCAGCCATTCTGGCCAACTTCCACGCATTCGATGCGGGCCTTTTCGATTTCGACGATCATTTCGTTTTACCCTCCATATCGCGGCCGGGAACCCCCGGACACGATTCCTTGTCAGTTCGGTGATGCACGGACGATTAACGGGAGTAATACTCGACGATCATGTTCTCCTGCACCTGCAGATCGATATCCTCGCGGGTGGGCAGGGCGTTCACGCTGCCCGCCAGGCTCTGGGCGTCAAAGCTCAGCCACTTGGGGGTCGTGGTGCCGGTGCCTTCGCGCAGGCCCTTGAACAGTTCGCTTTCCTCGCTGCGCTTGCGCAGGGTAATCTTGTCGCCAACCTTGACCTGATAGGAGGGGATATCCACCTTCATGTCGTTGACCCGGATGTGACCGTGATTCACGATCTGGCGGGCGGCGCGGCGGGTCTTGGCCAGGCCGAGACGGAACACCACATTGTCCAGACGGAGCTCCAGCAGACGCAGGAGGTTCTCGCCGGTGATGCCCTTCATGTTGGCGGCCTTCAGATAGTATTTATGGAACTGCTTTTCCAGTACGCCGTAAACGAACTTGACCTTCTGCTTTTCCTGCAGCTGGGCGCCGTACTCGGAAACCTTCCGGCGGCGGTTACCGCCGGGGTTGCGGTTGGACTTTTTATTGCCATATCCCATGACCGCCGGGCTGATATCGTAGGTCCGGCATTTCTTGGCGATCGGCTGTTTACTTACTGCCATTGTTTCACTGTCCTCCTTTAATTACACGCGGCGGCGCTTGGGCGGACGGCAACCGTTATGGGGGATGGGCGTCACGTCCTTAATCATGTTTACATCCAGGCCGGCGGCCTGCAGGGAGCGGATCGCGGCTTCACGGCCGGAACCGGGGCCCTTGACATAAACTTCAACCGTGCGCAGGCCGTACTCCATAGCGGCCTTGGCGGCGGTTTCAGCAGCCATCTGCGCCGCGAAGGGCGTAGACTTCTTGCTGCCACGGAAACCCAGACCACCCGCGCTCGCCCAGGAAAGAGCGTTCCCCTGGATGTCGGTGATGGTCACGATGGTATTGTTGAAAGAAGAACGGATATGGGCAGCGCCGCGCTCGACGAGCTTGCGTTCACGGCGTTTACGCGTAGCCTTCTTCAGCTTTTGCTTAGGTGCCATTGATTTTTCTCCCTCCGTAATCCCCGCTCATCGGCGGGTACCATTCAGATAAATGAAAGAATGATTTGTTTGAAGATTACTTCGTGGCTTTCTTCTTGCCGGCGATGGTCTTCTTCGGGCCCTTGCGGGTGCGGGCATTCTGTTTGGTGTTCTGTCCGCGGACGGGAAGACCATGGCGATGACGGACGCCACGATAGCAGCCGATTTCGATCAGCCGCTTGATAGTGAGCGAAACTTCACGGCGAAGATCGCCTTCGACCTTCAGGTTATGCTCAATGTATTCACGCAGCTTGCTGATTTCGGTCTCGGAGAGATCCTTTACCCGTGTGTCGGGATTCACACCGACTTCCGCGAGCATCTTCTGCGAAGTGGTCAGGCCGATGCCGTAGATATAGGTCAGGCCGATCTCAACGCGCTTTTCTCTGGGCAGGTC
>JAGCBO010000131.1 GCA_017652125.1 Clostridia bacterium
CACAATCCACCATTTCTTTTCATCTCTCCCCTGTGAACCACAAGATCTTGTGGCATCAAAAATGCCCGCCGAAAACGGCGGGCAAGAGGGTACGGTAAACGATGAGGTTTCCGGGCAGCTCAGGATCTGTTCCGAAAAAACTGAGCAGATCCTTATTCCTTGACGCCGCCCAGGGCTACGCCGGCGATAATGTACTTGCTGAGGGCGAAGTACACGATGATCAGCGGCAGCGCCGTCAGGGTCAGGCCCAGATAAATGGAGCCGAATTCCGTGCGGTAGATATCGCCGCGCAGCTCCTGCACCATCATCGGCAGGGTCTTCAGTCCGGGATCCGTAAACAGCATCAACGGAGTCAGGTAGTTGTTCCAGGATCCGATGACTGCCATAATGCCCATGGTCGCCATGGCGGGCACCATGATCGGCATAATGATCCGGTTGAAGGTTCTGATTTCACCGCAGCCGTCAATCCGGGCCGCTTCGACCAGGGAGATCTGCAGGTTCGCCTCCAGATACTGACGGAAGAAGAACACCGTTCCGGCCGAGGCAATGGCGGGGATAATCAGCGCCAGCCGGTTGTTCACCCAGTGCAGCTGATACATGAACATGAAGAAGCCGGTACCGGTAACCTGGGTCGGGATCATGATAATCGCCATGACCACGGCATACAGGAACTTATTGCCCCTGAAGTGATAAACCTTGAAGCCGTAGGCGGTCATCGCGGAGAAATAGACGCCCAGGATCGTGGAGCCAAAGGCGATGATCGCGCTGTTCATGAAACCGATGGAAACATCGAAGTTCTTGCTGGACAGCACGTTCCAGTTATACTGGAGATAATTTCCCGGAATCAGGCTGACGCCCTGCTGGATGGCCATGGTGGAACGGGTCGCGTTCACGATCATGATCCAGAAGGGGACGATGGCCAGAATGCTCAGGAAGGTGCAGAACACATAGATCATGCTCCGCTTGGAGTTATGAACCCCCTGCACATGCGCGCCGAAGGCGATGATGGAACCGCCCACCACCATAATGGCGGTCAGCGTGTTGATCTGCGCGTTGCCGTAGGGCAGCTTCACCGGGAATCCCGCCAGGCGGAAAATGGAATAGCCCACCAGCAGAATACCAATCAGATGCAGGAATGCGGAAAGCGTATAGAGCTTGCTGACATCCTTTTTGCCGGCCACCAGCACCAGAACGGAAGCCAGGATAAACAGCCCGAAGGCCGCCCAGACGCAGATATAATACGGATTGAGATTCCACTCGGAGCCGACGCGCTCCGCGTTCACCATGTTCCAGCCGTCATAGAGCTTGTACTGGTTGACGACGGTCATGTCGACCTCCAGCCCGGCGGGAAGCTTTCCGGGCAGCAGCGCGTAGCTCAGACCGGCTTCGCTCTCGCCCGTGGCGGCCGCCTGCTGATCCAGCAGCGCCTGCAGCTTATCCTTTTCCTTCTGCACTTTGTCGCGCTGCTTCTGGATATCGGCCTCGCTCTTCTTTCCGCCGTCGATCCAGCGCTGCAGCTGGGTTTCGGCGCTGTCCACCTTGCCCTGCTGCTTGTCGATATCCGTGCTCAGGGAAGCGGCGGAATTGTCATGGAAGGTTGCGATCGGCAGGAACATGCCGAGAATGGCAATCGCCATGAACACAAGGAAAACGATCTTTCTCGTATTTTTCATTTGATCGCCCCCTTCTTCGCGGCTTTGCCGGGCTTCGGATCATGATCATTGAGCACATAGCGGATCACCAGGGAACCGATGATAATGATCACGAAAAGCACCACAGAGGCGGCGCTCGCCATATTGAAGTTCCGGGATCCTGTGAAGCCCTGGGTGTAAATGAACCGGGCCACCGTATTGGTCGTATCGTTCGGCCCGCCCTGGGTCATCATGTGAGGAATATCGAACATGGTCAGACCGCCGACCAGAGAGGTGGTCAGGTTATACACCAGAATGGGCTTGATCAGCGGCAGGGTGATCTTCCAGAAGGTCTGCCGGCTGGAGCAGCCGTCCACCAGCGCCGCCTCGAAGAGGCTGGGGTTGATTCCGGAAATACCGGCGATCATGATGATCATCGTATTGCCGCACCACATCCACCACTGGATGAAGGAGATCAGGCCGCGGCTCCATTCGGTGGACCGGAAATATTCCACAGGCATGTTCGCCAGACCGCTGGTCTGCAGGAAGGTGTTCACCGGGCCGACCGGATAGGAGAACAGGCTGAAGAACAGCATACCGATCGTGGCGGCGGTGATGATGTTCGGCATGAAAATCGTGGTCTTGAAGAAACCCTGGCACCGCAGCCGCAGACGGCTGTCCGTGAACCAGGAGGCCAGGATCAGCGCCAGACCCAGCTGAGGCACGAAGTTGAAGAACCAGATGATGACCGTGTTCCCCAGCGCGCCCCAGAATTTCCCGTACACCAGGCTGGCCGGATCAAAAATCTGACGGAAATTTTCAAAACCGATAATATTGTTGTTCAGGATCTTTTCCCAGCCGACCGCGTCCGTGACGGAGGTCTTAAAGGTGAAAAGAATCGGATACAGCCCGAAGATCAGGAACGTGATGAAGAACGGTGCGATAAAGATGTAGCCCCAATGGCTGTAGCTGACGGATTTGACTTTTTTCTTAGCCGCCGGTTGAGCCTGCATACGTCCACCCCTTTTCAAACGTTTTGGGAAACAAGGGAGCTTTCCCTTGCGTAAACGCTGATACGGCACCGCGCGGATATAAACGCTTACGCAAGAGAAAGCTTCTTATCTTGCCAGAAGCGGGGCTGTCCCCCTCACAGGAGACAGCCCCGTAAGGCCGCTTTCTCAAGCAGTCTTTTTCAGGCTTTCAGCCAATTATTCCACAGTGATGGTGGTGATAACGGTCGCGACCTGGTTCTTGAACTCGGCGATCGCATCATCGATGCTCTCGACTTCGCCCTTGGTGTAGGGAGTGGTCACGAACTTGTCCCACAGATCGTTGATGGTGCTGTCATATTCGCTCATCAGAGAACCGTTGGCCAGAGCCGCGGCGGAAGCGAAGATGGCATAGTGATCCTGACCGCCCAGGAAGGGGTTCGGGGTGCCGCCGCTGGCCAGAATCTTGTCCACGGCAACCTTGCTGCCCACGAAGTCGCCGCTGTCGGCAGCGTACTGGGTCAGGAAGTCATCGTCCAGGGTGAAGAACTTGATCAGGTCATGCATGGCAGCCTTCTTGGCGTCGTCCGCAACAGCGGCCTTCGCGGCGTTGATGCCCATCCAGGTGCCGCCCCAGCTGTAGGCCACGGGGCCGTCGGTCAGGCGCCAGTCACCGTAGGTGCCGTTCTCGGTCGCGTTCTTGATGTTGGCTTCGCTGTCAGGATTCTCAGCATCCCAGCCCTCCACGCAGTTGGGCTTCAGGGTGTAATGCAGGCCCCAGGTGGGGAGGAAGTAGCACAGGGTCTCGTTGGCGCCCTTCATGCCGGCGAACCAGATCTCGGACCAGGCGCCGCCCTTCTGGGTCAGGTCATCCTGCTCGAGGGTCTTGCACAGTTCTTCGAAGTCCAGCAGTTCGTCATCGATGTTCAGCTTGCCATCGACAACCCAGCCGGCGGAGCGCTGATACTGATAGGCGTTCCAGATGTCGCCGGAGCCGGTGACCATCTTGCAGG
>JAGCBO010000132.1 GCA_017652125.1 Clostridia bacterium
CCGGACAGCTCCTGGATCTTGGCCAGGACGGGGTTGTTTTCCATGACGAAATCGATGTCAGCGGGGAACTCCGGCAGCAGAATGCTGATCTCGAAGGGTTCTTCCGCCGCGGCAAAGCTCATCATGCCGAGAGCCAGTGCCAGCGCCAGGAACAGGGAAACGAGTTTCTTCATTTGGGTAGCCTCCTTTATTAATTTGATTCAGCGGCTTTCCGCCGCGAAAATCCGTTTGAATTCTCCCAGGGGTTATCCCTTCAGGGCTCCGACCATGACGCCCTTCACAAAGTATTTCTGCAGGAAGGGATACACGCACATGATCGGTACGGTCGATACCACGATGACCGCCATCTTGACGGACTGCTCCGGCGGCTGCACAAAGTCGTCCGCCATGTTGGTCAGGTCGCCCGCCGTGCCGTTGCTCATGATGATCAGCTCGCGCAGCAGGACCTGCAGGGGCCATTTTTCCTTCGCGCCGGTCATATAGATCATGGCGCCGAAATAGGCGTTCCAGTGGCCGACGGCGTAGAACAGACCGAAGGTGGCCAGCACCGGCAGGCTCAGGGGAAGCACGATTTTCCACAGGATGCCCAGGTCGTTGCACCCGTCGATGGAAGCGGATTCCTCCAGCTCCTGGGGAATGCCCTGGAAGAAGTTCTTCACGATCATCAGGTTATAGGCGCTGATGGCGCCCGGCAGCAGCACGGACCAGTATGTATTCTTCAGGTTCAGCACGTTGGCCACCACGATATATCCCGGAATCATGCCGCCCGAGAAGAACATGCTGAAGATGACCATGTTCAGGAAGAAGTTCCTTCCCCGCAGGCGGGTCTTGCTCAGGGCGTAAGCCATCGTCACCGTGAAGAACAGATTGATCAGCGTGCCTGCCGCGGTGATGAACAGGCTGTTCCCGAAGCCCCGCAGAATCTTGCTGGAGGAGAATATATACTCATAGGCTCCCGTCGAAACATCCTGCGGAATGAAGAACATCGGGCGGGTGGCGATTTCATATTCCGTGGCGAAGGACGCGCCGAGCAGATAGATGAACGGAATAATGGTAATGATGGCCACCAGGGTCACGAAGGTATAGTTGAAAATGTTGAAGGCGATGCTTCCCGGCGTTTTGTTCTGTCCCACGGGACCGGAGGAGATCTTCATGGGCTTCCCGGTTTTGGCGGAAAGGATTGCTTTTTCGCTCATGCTTCTTCCTCCCTTCTCAGTACAGGCCCTGCTCGCCGAGCATGTGGGCGATCTTGTTGGACAAAAGCACCAGCGTCACGCTGATGATGGATTTCATCAGGCCGATGGCGGAAGCATAGCTGAACTGGCCGGACTGAATACCCTGCTGATACACGAACACGTCCAGGGTCTGGGAAACCTTCCGGTTCAGCGGGTTGGCCATCAGGATCAGGTGGTCATAGCCGGTATCCAGCACGCTGCCCATCCGCAGGATCAGCATCAGCACGATGGTGGAACGGATCGCCGGCAGGGTGATGTGCCACAGGCGGCGGAGCCGTCCGGCGCCGTCCACCATGGCCGCTTCATACAGCTGGGTATCCACGTTCGTCAGGGCGGCCAGGAAGATGATGGTTCCCCATCCGGTTTCCTTCCAGATCGTCTGGCCAATGATCATCCAGCGGAAGGTATCCGGGCTGCCCATGTAGTTGATGGGATGTCCCAGAATCTGTTCCGTCAGCTTGTAGACGATGCCGCTGGGCCCGAACATCACGAAGGTGATGGAAACCACGATGACGATGGAGATGAAGTGGGGCACATACAGCAGCGTCTGAAGCAGCTTCTTGTACCGCAGGTTCATCATCTCGTTCAGCATCAGGGCCAGGATGATGGGCGCCGGGAAGAACAGCAGAATGTTCATCAGGGAAAGAATCAGCGTATTCTTCAGGTAATCGATCCAGGCCGGGAATTTGAAGAAATATTCGAACCATTTCAGACCGACCCACTGGCTTCCCAGCACGCCGGAGAAAGGAACGTAATTCTCAAAGGCGATGACGATGCCGAACATGGGCAGATACTTAAAAACGATGAAGTAGATAAACCCGGGAATCAGCAGCAGATATAACCACCGGTCCCGCCTCATTTCGGATCTGAGGTGCATCCAGTACTGTTTTCCGGTTCCGTGAACCGCCCGCCGTTCCGCGGCTCTCTTGCTCATTTGTTTCACCCTTTCCTGTTTCTGAGAAAACCCGCTGTTTTATTCCCGGATCATCAGCTCGGTGATCATCAGGAAGGTCAGCCCCTGTCCGTAGGCGGTGGGCGTTACGATAATATCCTTATAGTGCTGCAGGTTGTGGCCCATGCCGGTCCCGCCGGATACGCCCTGCACCGCGCCGGTTTCATCAATCTGGCCGAGCACCGCTTCCGCGGAAAGCATGCCCATCTGCTGATAGGGCTCCTGGGGCAGCCAGCCCAGCCGGATTCCCTTCAGAATGCCGTAGGCGATAGCCGCGGTGGCGCTGGTTTCGCAGTAGGTCTCCTCCACGTTGATCAGGGTGGTGTAAAGTCCGTTGACCCGCTGATATTTCCATAGGGCCAGCGCCTGATCCTTCCACGCGGACCGGATCATCCGCATGGCCGCGTTCTCTCTTTTCGTGATGTCATACAGCTCGATCGCCGCGGCGGTGAACCACGCGTTTCCGCGGGCCCAGAAGGCCTCCGCGAAATTGTGCCGCCGGTCGAAGGTCCATCCGTGATAGAACAGGCCGTTCACCTTGTTCTGCAGATAGCGGATGTGCATCAGGAACTGGTACTCCGCTTCGTCGATCAGCTCCGGCCGCTCCAGCACGACGCCGGCCTTGGCCAGGAACAGGCAGACCATGAACAGCGTATCGCACCACAGCTGCTGGTAATGCTTGTTCCATACGGTGCAGTGCTGCAGCCCCTCGTACTCGGTCCGCGGCATCTCCTTCATCACCCAGTCAATCCAGCTCTCGATGACGGGCAGATACGCGGGATTCTTCGTTTCCTGATACAGGCAGGTCAGGGTCAGCACCGGCGCGACGGTATTCACGTTCCGGTGCGGCTGCTGCGGCCGGGAAAGCATGTCGTCGTACCAGCCCTTCAGATATTCCAGCACTGTCGGATCTCCGTCCTGCTGCCAGGTTTTGTAGATTCCGTAAAGCGCCACTCCGGTAGGCCACTCCCAGTTGTTCATGGTCAGGTGTCCCCGGGAAGGATCGTTTCCGTCCGCCCGCTGCAGCATGGCCAGAACGCGCTGCGCTGTCTCCCGATAGGTCTCCGGCATTGTCTTTCCTCCTCCTGTGTCTCAGTTGTTCAGAATACTTTCGATCCGTTCCAGCTCCTCCGCGGTCAGCGGCGGAGCCTTGAGGGCTTCCAGGTTGTCCGTGATCTGTTCGGGACGGCTCGCTCCGATCAGCGCGGAGGTGATTCCCTCGTCCCGCAGAACCCACTGCAGCGCCAGATGATGCATTTTCTGGCCCCGTGCGTCCGCGATCTCCTTCAGGGCCGTCAGCTTCCGCAGGGTTTCCTCCGTCAGGTTCTCCGGCTTCAGGAACCGGTTATCCCGCTTCATCCGGGAATCCTCCGGAATGCCGTTCAGATACTTTCCGGTCAGCAGGCCTCCCGCCAGCGGCTGAAACACGATGCAGCCGATCTGCTTCTCTTTCAGCACCCCGGTCAGCCCCTCCTCGATATGCCGGTCCAGCATGGAATACCGGGGCTGATGAATCAGGCAGGGCGTACCCAGGCGGTTCAGTTCTTCCACGGCTTCCCGGGTCTGCTCCGGGTTGTAGTTGGATAAGCCGATGTACAGGGCTTTTCCGCTTCGCACAATCTGGTCCAGGGCGCCCATGGTCTCCGCGATGGGCGTCTGCGGATCCGGCCGGTGATGATAGAACAGATCCACATAGTCGACCCGCATCCGCTTCAGGCTCTGATCGAGGCTGGAGATCAGATACTTCCGGCTTCCCCAGTTGCCGTAAGGCCCGGCCCACATATCATATCCCGCCTTGGTGGACAGGAAAAGCTCATCCCGGTGGGGCCGCCAGTCCATGTCCATATGCGCGCCGAAATTCCGTTCGGCCGCGCCATAGGGGGGTCCGTAGTTATTCGCCAGGTCAAAATGCGTGATCCCGTGATCAAAAGCGGTTCTCAGCAGGCTCTGCTGGACGCTGAAAGGCGTCGTATCCCCGAAATTATGCCAGAGCCCGAGGCTCAGCGCCGGCAGCAGCACCCCGCTTCGCCCGCACCGGCGGTATGGAATCATGTTATATCTGTTATCATTCGGTATGAACATTCATTTTTCCTCCCGTCCGAGTGGAAAAAACAGGGTTTCCAGCGGTTTCAGCCGGAATTTTTCCTTCCCGCCCGGCCACCGGATTTCTGTCTCCGTGTCGGTATCCGCGTTGTTCAGCGCCACCAGCGTCCCGCTCGCGGGATACCAGGCGGCCTCGACCATCGGATCATCGGCCATGGGGACGGCTTCCGCCGTCTGTCCGCTCAGCGCCAGCAGCAGCCGCATCAGCATGGCCGCCGCAGCCGGGCTGTAACTGAACCCGCTGAGCCAGGCCGCCCTGCCTTTGCCGCAGGCCCGCATCGTCATCTGGGGAATGCCGTCCTCCGCCGCCCAGACCTGAACGTCGCCGGCCGTCAGCCGGGCCCTTCCGTCCTTCCGCAGCGCCTCCCGGCAGATCGCAAACGGCGGCTGAACCGGCTCAAAGGTCCAGGCTCCGTGACAGGCATAGGATCCGTCGTCCAGATCCAGGCCCAGAACCGGAGCCAGAGCCAGGAAGGTGTCTCCTCCGTCCCTGGCCGAGGGCTCTCCCACCCCCAGGAAGCTGCCGCCCTCATGCACGAAGCGGGTCACCTCGGCCGTGAGCGCCGGATTTTTCCAGGCGTCGCCGCCGCTCCAGGCGTCTCCCGCCTGTCCGGCGTTGATCAGCACGTCGCAGTTCTTCAGCTCCCCTTCCAGGATATCCGAAAAGCTGATAAACCGCACGTCCACCGGCAGCCCGGACAGCGCCTCGTTGATATGGATCAGCACATGATCGCTGGTCTCGTGGAAATGCCCGCTGAGCGTCCAGCTCCGGAGCTTTCCCCAGGTATGCGCCACGCAGACCCGCAGCGGAAGCGCCGCAGGGGCTCCTTCCTGATGCAGCTGCTTGATCCGGCGGAACTGTCCGGCCATCTCCGTAACGGTATCCACGAAGGCCGGATAGCCTTCCGTCAGATGCAGATACCCGCCCAGACCGATCCGCTCCACCGGCTGGCGCAGAAGCGCCCGGCGGACATGCAGCCAGTAATCCATGGCGTCCTTTTCCGGATGTCCGCCCTCCATGAAGGTCGGCAGTCCTCCCAGTCCCACCGGGAACAGGTCGGGATGGAAGCGCAGCTCGTGTACCGGCACCTTCGCGCCGGCGCACAGGCGGCATTCAAAGCCGGAAAAAACGCATTTGATCAGCCCGTCAAATCCGACGGAGGAAAAATACTCCCCATAGGGCTCCATGCCGACCCAGCTGTCGTCATAGAAAACATAGGCCTGCTTTCCGTACCGGTGAATGATCTCCACCAGCGCCCTGGCTTTTTCCGCCACAAAGCGCTGGATCATCGCCATGTAGTCCCGCTTGGCTGGGGTCGGCGGCCGGTGGGTCGCCTGCAGCTTTCCCTGCCGGATGAAGTCTTCCGCCGTCAGCTCGTATCCGTACTCCTCCGCGAAGGCCTTCAGGGCCGCCGGGCTGACTGTGAAATCATAGCTTCCCCAGTCCGTAAACCGGGTCCGCCGCCGCGGATCCTCTCCGAAGATCCACACGAAATTATAGAACAGCGAGGTCAGCCGGACGACGTTCGTCTGCGGATTCTCCCGGCACCAGTTCTCCAGCCATCCGGTCAGATAGTCCCAGGCCAGCGGATGCCGGGGATCCAGCTGGCGCAGATGCTCGCTGGTCCAGTGATTGGTGGTATGGTTATACATGTTGATCTCTTCCCAGATCCGCCAGGTGAGAAAAGATACGGTATAGCGATGCCACTTTTCGCATCCGGTCACGGTGACCTTTTCTCCGTCCCACTGCCACTTCTCCCGGGAAACGCGCTCCCCGGCCGTCCGGTCCCATACCTCCCAGTACGGCATCGCGTCCGGACCGTCGTTGAGCTGAAACTGCTCGGTATAATAGCCGTCCAGCGGATGAATCCGCACCGTTTCCTCCTCCGCGGTCACCGGATCGGAGCAGAGAAAGGACTGCTGCTGGGTTTCCGGATGAAGCTCCGCAAAGGCGTTATGCTCCCGGATGATGCAGATCGTGGAATAGATCCGGTATCCCGCCTGCGTAATCTCGGGGGACAGTTTGGTTCCGTCGCTGTCGCGGATCACGTCCGCTCCCCATGTCTCGGCCAGGCGCAGCGTCAGCGCCTCATGTCCTGCCTCCCCCGGCAGGGTAAAGTCTCCGCGAAGATTGCTGTTCATGGCTGCGCCTCCCGGGAATGATTTGTTCTGAAATCCCTTTGAATGATCCTTTAAAAAAGGGAACCGGGAGGAAACCCGGTTCCCTGAGTGTTTCCCTGATTACTTGGCTTTCACCGTGTCGGGCAGCTTGGTGGTGTTGCCCGCTTCATAGGCCGCCAGCCGTTCGTCGATGATTTCCTGATAGCCGGCATCCAGGTATTCCTGGCTCAGCTGGGCGAACAGGGCGTCGAACTCGGCGGGATCGCACTTGACCAGCTTGGCGAAGTCTTCCTGCCACAGGCTCAGCAGCGCCGCGCTGTATTCGCTCTCGCTCTCGATGGCGACCGCGAACACCGGATCGGAATAAGCCTTGCCGGAGTCAGCCAGCTTCCGCAGCTCGTAGTAGTTGTCGATCAGCGCCTGGGTGAAGTCCTGGGGCAGGCCCACGGGGCTCATCTGGGTGATGGTCTGCTCGATGGTACCGACCTTCTTGGAGGCGTGCACCAGGCAGGTCATGTCGATGTTGTTGTTGTGGTTCAGCATCTCTTCGCCCTTGTAGTCCTGCATCTGGGGCAGTCCGTCTTCACCCATCACATAGGTCTTGCCTTCCACGCCGTTCTCCAGGGTGAACAGGTTCTCTTCCTGAATCATCCACTCCATCAGCATCCAGGCAGCCTTCAGCTGATCCGGGGTCGCCAGGCTGGAGAAGCCGACGATCATGCCGAAGGGGTTGTCCGCGCGGATCGCTCCGGTGTTCACGCCCTCTTCCACGCCGCCATAGGGGCTCGCGAGCGCCAGTTCGGCATCGGGATTGTTCTCATAGAAGGCGGTCAGCCAGGGCATGTTGTTCGCGATATAGCCGCCGTACTGATAGGTCTTGCCGTTGATGAAGTCGGTCTGGGTCTGATCCGTCGCGGCGCCGCCGCTGTTCTTCTCCAGATCGAATTCGCTGGAATACCAGCCCATGTGATACTCGTCGTTCATCCGCTTCAGCATCCGCTGGGTGGGATACCAGGCAAAGCTGGGGGTGCCGAGGGAGGAATGCATCGCCCATTCCTTCTCGCCTTCTTCGCTGACGGGGAAATCGCGGTAGCCGAAGTTGGCGATATAGGCGGCGGTCGGGATACCGGTGCTCAGCGGATTGGTGGTCAGGCCCGCCTCGATCATCTTGTTCAGGGCGTCCTTATACTCTTCGTAGTTCGCCGGCACATGATCGTAGCCCACCTTGCGCAGCCAGTCCATCCGGACGAAGGTGGCATAGGTGAAGGTCGTGTCATAGTAGGGCCGCTCGGTCAGCACGAAATAGGTCTTTCCGTTGATGTCGGTGTAGCCCAGCTGGTTGTGATCCACCATCGCCTGATAGAAGGTGGGGGCAACCGCCTTGAACTCGTCCAGGTTGATTTCCGTCATGGCGCCGTCGTTGGCCCACTGCGCAACCTTGGGATAGTCATACTCCATCAGGATCGTGGGGGTATCGCCCGCCGCGATCAGCAGGGAGTACTTGGTCATCACGTCGCCGCGGGGAATCGCGACATACTGCACGTCGATGTTGTACTTGTCGCCGAAGTTGGTCTGAATCCACTTGGTCCAGTAGTTGTCGTCCACCGCCGGATAGCCTTCCTTGGAACGGTCATAAACCGGCACGGTGATCTTCACGCGCTCGGCGAAGGGTTCCCAGTCAGCGGGAACGTCCGCGGCGGCGATGTTGACGATGCCCAGCAGCAGGCAGACCGTCAGCAGCAGGGAAATGAGTTTTTTCATGGTCAGGTTCCTCCTTTTTATTTTTCAGGGACTCCGCCCTGATGGTACGGAATGAAGGGGATCCGGTTATCCCTTTACGGCGCCGATCATCGTCCCCTGGACGAAGTATTTCTGCACGAAGGGATAAATCATGATAATGGGCAGCGTGGCGAACATGACGACCGCCGCCTGCAGCACCTCCGGCGTGGATTCCACGGCCGCCGCCTCGGAAAGGCTGATCGCGTCCTGCCCGCTGTTGAGCACCATGTTGCTCAGCAGATACTGCAGCGGCTGCAGCGCCTTGGTCGTAATGTAGTATTTGGCGTCCGCGTAAGCGTTCCACCGGCCCACGGCGTAGAACAGGGACAGGGTGGCCAGAATCGGCTTGGACAGCGGGAGCACCACCCGGACCAGGATCTGAAAATGGTTGGCTCCGTCCAGATTGGCCGCTTCATACAGGCTGTCCGGGATCGTGGATCGGATAAAGGACCGCATGATCAGCATATTATAGGGGGAGAAGCACAGCGGCAGCACCAGCACCCACATGGAGTTCAGCAGCCCCAGATCCTTGTACAGCAGGTATTCCGGAATCAGACCGGCGCTGAAGTACATGGTGAACATCAGCAGGAAGGCGAAAAAGGCTCTCCCCTTCAGTTCCTTCCGGGCCAGCGGATAGGCTGCCAGAATGGTCACGATCATGCCGATCACCGTGAACAGGAAGGTCATCCACACGGTATACACCATGGAATGGGTCAGCTGCCCGTCCCGGAAGACGGAGGCATAGGCTTCAAAATTGATCCCCTTGGGCCAGAGATAAACCGTCTTGGAAAGCACCGCCGTATTGGAGGAAATGCTCTTCGCCGCGATGTGAATGAACGGAATAATACAGGTCAGGGACAGGATCAGGATAATGAAGGCGATCACAAAATCACTGACTCGGACGCGCTTCACTCCGTGAAACAGGGATTCCTTTTTCACCGTTCTTCCCTCCCTTACAGCAGTCCGTTTTCACCCAGGGACTTGGAAACCCGGTCGGATACCAGCACCAGAATCAGACCCACCAGCGACTGGAAAAGGCCGACCGCCGTCGCCCGGCTGAAATTCCCGCCGGACAGACCCTTTTCATAGATATAAATGGCCAGCTGATACTGGAATTCCTTGACCTGCACGTTCCCGAAGGAATCCAGCCGTTCAAAGTTGGACCCCATCACCCGGCCGAGGTTCATGATCAGCAGGGTGACCATGGTTCCCCGGATGCATGGCAGGGTCACGTTCCAGATCTTCCGCCAGCGGCCCGCGCCGTCGATGGTGGCCGCCTCGTACAGATCCGGGCTGATCCCCGTAATGGCCGCCAGATAGATGATGGAACCCCAGCCCATGTTCTGCCATACGCCGATCAGCAGATAGCTGGTCGCCCAGTGCCATTTCTCCGTCAGGAAAGGAATCCCCTTATCGATCCACCCGGCGTTTCGCATCAGAATGTTGACCAGGCCCGTTTCCGGCTTGAAAAGGTTCAGCGCCACGTTCGCCACAATAACCCAGGAAAGGAAATGCGGCAGGTAAAGCACGGTCTGGGAAAACTTCTTGTACCGCTGGAAGCGAAGCTCGTTCAGCAGCAGCGCCAGAATAATCGGAACCGGGAAGCCGATCGCCAGATCCAGGAAGTTGAAAGCCAGCGAATTCTTCAGCGCCCGGATAAAATCCTTGTCCTTAAAGATCTTCTCGAAGATCTGGAAGCCGACATATTCGCTGCCGGCATACCCCTTGGCCGGCTTGTAGTTCATAAACGCGATCCGGAGACCGGGATAAGCCGCGTATTTGAAGATAATAACAAACGCCACCGGAATCAGGAGCATCGCGTACAGATGCCAGTTCTCCTGAAAATAGAGCTTCCAGCTTCGTCTGTGTTTACGGATCACGCGCGCTTCCACCCTTGCACCTCCATTCGCTGTCCACACTATCTGATTATCCCTTCGCCAATAGGATAAATCTCTCCGGGTGAAAAACCTACTCTTATTGAACCAAAAGATGACTCATTTCAACCATTTTGATTTTGGGTTTTTCTGAAATATGGTTTTTATTGGTGTATTATTAAGGATAAAATGCCAAATTGAAAGATATTCTTGTCAGTTTTCGCCATTTAC
>JAGCBO010000015.1 GCA_017652125.1 Clostridia bacterium
CAGCCGGCGCGGCCTGGCTGGCATGCCCCGCCGGGGAAAAAGCCCCGGAAGAATTCGGGGACGTCAGCATGCTTGCCGGATATACCGCCCCCGCCCAGCCGGAGGCCATCCGGGAGATCCGGGCCTCCGGCGCGGACGGCGCCGTCATCGAATAACGATCTCCCCGCTCTCATCCAGATCCACGGTCAGGGTCGTGCCCGGACCGATATCCGCCGCGATCACCTTCCGGGCGATCAGGGTTTCCACCTTGCTCTGCAGATACCGCTTCAGCGGACGGGCGCCGAACACGGGATCAAACCCACGGTCGATCACCGCCTCCATCGCGGCAGACGTCAGGGTCACCTTCAGCTGCTTATCCTCCAGGCGCCGGTTCAGATTCTCCACCATCAGGTTCACGATCGAACCGATCTCCGCCCGGGTCAGCGGCTTATAATACACAATTTCATCAATCCGGTTCAGGAACTCAGGCCGGAAGTGCGTCTTCAGCAGCCGGTCCGTCTGATCCCGGGCCTCCGGGCTGATTTCTCCGTCCCGGATGCCCTCAAGAATATACTCGCTGCCCAGATTGCTGGTCATGATCAGGATCGTGTTCTTGAAGTCCACCGTGCGGCCCTGGCTGTCGGTAATCCGGCCGTCATCCAGCACCTGAAGCAGCACATTGAACACATCCGGATGGGCTTTCTCCACCTCGTCGAACAGTACCACACAATAGGGATGCCGGCGCACCGCTTCCGTCAGCTGGCCGCCTTCGTCATACCCCACATATCCGGGAGGGGCGCCGATCAGCCGGGATACGCTGAATTTCTCCATGTATTCGGACATATCGATCCGGACCATGTTTTTCTCATCGTCGAACAGCGCCTGGGCCAGCGCCTTGGCCAGTTCCGTTTTGCCCACGCCGGTGGGGCCCAGGAACAGGAAGGAGCCCAGAGGCCGGTTCGGATCCTGAATGCCCGCGCGGCTGCGGAGGATCGCCTCCGATACCTTCGTCACCGCCTCGTCCTGGCCGATCACCCGCTGATGCAGGGTATCCTCCAGGTGCAGGAGCTTTTCCCGCTCCCCTTCCATCAGCCGGGACACGGGAATTCCGGTCCAGCGGCCCACGATCCGCGCGATTTCCTCCTCAGTCACCTTATCCCGCAGGAGGCTGTTCTCGCCCCGGCTTTCCTCCGCGACGGCTTCCTCCTTTTCCAGCTCCTGCTTCAGCTTCGGCAGCTCGCCGTATTTCAGCTCCGCCGCCCGGTTCAGGTCATAGGTCCGCTCCGCCTGCTCGATCTCCGCATTGATCCGCTCGATCTCCTCCCGCAGCTTCGTGACCTTGCCGATGGCTTCCTTTTCGGACTCCCACCGCGCTTTCATGGTATTGAACTCATCCCGGTGCTCCGCCAGCTCCCGCTGCAGCTCTTCCAGATGCGCCCGGGACAGCGGGTCGTCATCCTTCTTCAGGGCCGCTTCCTCAATCTCCAGCTGCATGATCCGGCGGCGGATATCGTCCAGCTCCGTGGGAAGGGAATCAATCTCCGTCCGGATCAGGGCGCAGGCTTCATCCACCAGGTCAATCGCCTTATCCGGCAGGAACCGGTCGGTGATATAGCGGTTGGAGAGCGTGGCGGCAGCGATCAGGGCGCCGTCCTGAATCTTGACGCCGTGGAAGACCTCGTAGCGCTCCTTCAGACCCCGGAGGATGGCAATGGTATCCTCCACCGTCGGCTCCGACACCATGACCGGCTGGAACCGGCGCTCCAGCGCCGCGTCCTTCTCGATATACTGCCGGTACTCGTTGAGCGTGGTCGCGCCGATGCAGTGCAGCTCGCCGCGGGCCAGCATGGGCTTCAGCAGGTTGCCGGCATCCATGGCGCCGTCCGCCTTGCCCGCCCCAACAATGGTATGCAGCTCATCGATGAACAGAATAATCCGCCCGTCGCTCTTTTTAATCTCCGCCAGCACGGCCTTCAGCCGTTCCTCAAATTCGCCCCGGAACTTGGCGCCGGCGATCAGGGAACCCATATCCAGGGAAAAGATCGTCTTGTCCTTCAGGCTGTCCGGAACATCTCCCCGGACGATCCGCTGGGCCAGCCCCTCTGCGATGGCGGTTTTGCCCACGCCGGGCTCACCGATCAGCACCGGATTGTTTTTCGTCTTCCGGGACAGAATCCGGATCACGTTCCGGATCTCCCCGTCCCGCCCGATGACCGGATCCAGCTTCTGCTTCCGGGCCAGATCCACCAGGTCGGACCCGTATTTCTTCAGCGCGTCATAGGTTTCCTCCGGATTATCCGAGGTCACCCGGGCCGCGCCGCGGACCTCGCTCAGCGCCTTCAGGAAGGCGTCCGGCTGATAGCCCAGGCTCTTCAGCAGGCGGGACACGGAGGAGGAAGGCTTCGCGCAGATGCCCATCCAGACATGCTCCACGGACAGATATTCGTCCTTCATACTGGACGCCGTCTTTTCCGCCTCCACCAGCGCCTTTTCCAGCTCCGGCGCGATATACACCTTGCCCGGCTCCCGGCCCGACCCGGTCACCCGGGGCGTCCGGTTCAGCTGATCCTCCAGGCCCCGGCGCAGCGCTTTGACGGAAAAACCGCACTTCTCCAGCAGCTGGGGAATCAGATCGTTGACATCCTCGGTGAGCGCCATGAGCAGATGCTCCTGCTCCACCTGCATATGACCGCTTTCTATCGCAAGAGACTGAGCCCGTTCCAGCGCGCTGACCGTCTTCTGTGTAAACTGATTCATATTCATGGAAATCCCTCCTTCATCGGGTGAATCTCTTGAAAGTCAATTTGACTATCTTTGACTTTCAATTGTATTGTACACCCTTTTCCGCGCTTGTCAATGCCTTTTTTCAAAAAAGACGGAGGAATTTTCCCAAAAAACCGGGAGGCTTTCCGCAGTCCCGGAAAAGCCTCCCGATCCGATCATCCACCCCTTCCGGGGCTCAGCAGCCTTCAAGCGCGAAGCGGAAAACCAGCGGCTGCGATACATCCAGCAGGTATTCATCCAGCGTTCTGGCGCCCCAGCTGTTATCCCCGCCCACGCCCATCTGGCGGGCGCTCATCTTCAGCACCGTATAGCACACCGGCGGAAGCTCGAAGCCGTGAGCCGCGTTCTCCAGCTCATGGGGCGTCCAGGGCAGGGCGGAAAACTCCCCGCCGTTCAGAAGAACCCGGAGGCCCCGCCCGGCGGCATCCGTGATCTCCGCCCAGCGGACCCCCGTCCGGTTGCCGCACTCCTGGGGCAGGAGATAGGGGGTGAGATTCTCCTCCGCCCGGTACTCCCAGATGCCCAGCTTTGCGCCGCTCCGGCGGTCAATATAGTTTTCCTCCGGTCCCAGACCGTAATACCGCACCCGGTGATAATCCGCGTCCAGCTTCATGATCATGCCGAACTCCGGCGGTTCCGGCAGGCCCTCCGCCGGATCATACCGCAGGGTGACCTCCAGCCTTCCGGAAGGCAGCACCCGGTATTCCGCATCGCACCAGGCTTCCGGCGTCGTGGGCAGCCAGTAAGCCAGGTTCAGCGTCACGCTGCCGTCCGCCTCCCGCCGGGGATGAGCCTTCGCGTTCCGTTCGCCGGCGGGGGTTCCCGCGCCGCCGTCCGCGTACAGCGAGGCGATCTTCCACTGGGCGCAGCGGGCCGGCATCTTATTTCCGTTATCATTATTGATGGGCGCGCGCCAGAAATTCGGCCGCAGCGGATCTTTCACCAGTTCCCGGCCGCTGACCCGGTAGGAGATCAGCTGGCCCCAGCTCCGGCTGAACATCACCTCGAAGGACGCACCCCGGATCGTGATATTCCACGCGGTATCGGCGATCTTCAGCGCCTCTCCGGGTTCCTCCGCCGCCGGGCGCGTTTCCGCCACGGTCCAGATTCCCTGGCCGAAGGCAACCTCGTAGCCCGCCTCCGCCCAGGGGGTATCCTTCTTCAGGCGGAAGCTGAGGGTCGCGGCATACTCGCCCGGCACGCCGGCCTTCTCAAAGGACAGCGGGACGATCGCGGAGGACAGGGGCGGCACGTCCGTTTCCAGCTCCAGCCGCTCCACTTCCACGCCGTTCCGCTCCAGCACCGCCATGCAGCGGAAGGCGCCGGTGGACAGGAACATATGGCGGTTCTGAATTTCCGCCCGGTCCCTTTCCACCTTCACAACGATATTCTGATACAGATATTTTACTTCCTGCAGCTTGGGGGTTCCCTTTCCGTCGGCAAAGGCAATGCCGTTTCCGCAGAAAATGCCGTCGTGAGGCCGGTCGTCCCAGTCGCCGCCGTAGAGCAGCGTCTCCCGGCCGAAGCGATCCCGGGACACCAGGGCCTGGTCCTTGAAATCCCAGATAAAGCCGCCCTGATAGCGCTCCTCCTCATAGGCCAGCTCCGTATACAGATGCATGCCGCCGTTGGAGTTGCCCATGGAATGCGTATATTCACAGAGGATGAAGGGCTTCTCCCGGTGGGTTTTCAGATACTCCCGCACCTTCGCCGCGGGGGTATACATTTCGCTTTCAATATCCGTAACCTCCCGGATCCGCCGGTCCTCCGGCAGATGCATATCGCCCTCATAATGCACCGGTCGGGTCGGATCCAGGCGCTTCATCTCCCGGTGCATCTCCAGGATGACCGAACCGGTCAGGCTCTCGTTTCCGCAGCTCCAGATGACCACGCTGGGATGATTCCGGTCCCGGGACACCATGGAGCGAACCCGGTCCAGCAGCAGCGGCTCCCAGGCCTTCTGATTTCCGGGGAACATTTCCGTCTCGGGAATCCACCCCTGCCAGAGCATATCCCACATGCCGTGGGTTTCCATATTGTTTTCATCGATGACATACAACCCCAGCTCATCACAGAGCCGGTACAGAGCGGAATGATTGGGATAATGGCTGGTACGGACCGCGTTGATATTATTCCGCTTCATCAGGATCAGATCCCGGCGGATGCCTTCCTCCGTCACCGCCCGGCCGGTCTCCCCGCAGAAATCATGCCGGTTGACCCCCTTGAATACGACCCGGACCCCGTTCACCCGGATCACCGCGTTCCGGATTTCAATCCGCCGGAAGCCCACCCGCTGGGGAATCCATTCCTCCGTTCCGTCCGGAGCCTTCAGGCGGATCTCCAGATCATAGAGCCAGGGATCCTCCGCGGACCAGAGACGGGGATGATCCACCGTCAGGCTGCCGCTCTCCTCTTCGCCGCCTTCCAGCGTCCGGGTTTCCTCCGCCAGAACGGCGCTCCCCTGCTTCAGGCGCAGCGACAGCTCCGTTCCCTTCGGCGCGTCGATCCCGGCCTTCCAGGACAGGGTTCCGCAGCCGGTTTCCGGATCCGGCAGCGCATCCATCCGCCAGTCCCGCAGATGGGCCGCGGGAGCCGCCCAGAGGAAGACCTCCCGGAACAGCCCGGAGAATCGCAGAAAATCCTGATCCTCCAGCCAGCTGCCGGCGCAGAAGCGGTAGACCCGGCAGGCCAGCTTGTTTTCCCCTTCCCGCAGCGCCTGCGTCAGCTCAAAATCATGCGGCGTAAAGCTGTCCGAGGTGAAGCCGATATACTCGCCGTTCAGCCAGACCGCCACGCAGCTTTCCGCCCCCTGGAAGGAGACGAAGACCCGCTTCCCCTCCCAGTCCCTGGGCAGCCGGAAGGTGCGGACATAGCAAGCCACCGGATTAAACTCCTCCGGCAGCTGACCCGGGCGCAGATCCGCCTCCCGGTTCCAGGGATACTGCGTATTGCAGTACTGGGGAACGCCCCAGCCCTGGGTCTGAATATGCCCCGGTACCCGGATATCCTCCCAGCCGGCGCAGTCAAACTCCGGCTGTTCAAATCCCGGCAGCACCTGGGCCGGATTCATGGCGTGGAAAAACTTCCACGTTCCGTTCAGGCTCACGCGCAGGGAGCTTTTTCCGGCTTCCATCTCCTCCCGGGTCGCGAAAAAGAGATGGTCGGAATGCGCCGGCAGCCGGTTCTCGCTGAAATACCCGGGATCCTTCAGTCTGTTCTGATCAAACATCTTGTTTCCCCTTCCGTTCTGTGATTGATGCTTCGTTTCTCTTTCGCTTTCGGATCCAGGCTGCCGCGCCGATCACCGCCGCCGCGCCCACCGGAACGGGCCAGGCGTGCAGAATAAACTGCCACAGGTCCGCCCAGAAACCCGGCTCCGCGGCCGGTTCCTCCGGAGCCGCGGTTTTTGCCGCTTCCGCCGTTTCCGCAGCCGTTCCGGCCTGCGTCATCGCGGCGGTTTCCCGGATTTCCGCGGCATTCTTCGTTCCTGTCGCTTTCACCGACTCCACCGCTACCGCGGATTCTGAGGCCTCCGCGGCTTCCATAGCCTCCGCCGCTTCCATGGGCTCCGCCGCTTTCATCGCTCCCGCGGCCTTCATGGCTTCCGCCGCTCCGATGGGCGCCGCGTCCGCCGCCCAGTCTACGGCAGTCTCCGCTTCCATGAGCATTTCCTGCTCCAGAACCGCCGGGGCCATGGGTTCCGCCGCTTCCATCGCCGCCGACGCATTCCAGTCCGCGGGTCCGGCCGTTTCCATCGCCGCAGCCGCCGGCGCCGCCGCATCCATGAGCGCCTCCGCTTCCTCCGCCGCCGGGACTTCCGATGAGGCCTGCGCCTTCCGCTCCTTCCCGGAGAGGTTCACCGCGTTCAGCTGAACGCCGGCCGGCGCCGCCTGCATCGGTTTCCGGGTCCAGCGGCCCCGGGTCAGCAGGGTTCCGCCCAGCAGAAAAACCATCACCGCAGCCACGCCGGCCAGCGACCGCCACGGCCTTCCCCATCCGCGGGAAGCCGGCTTCTCCGCCGCTTTATTCTCCGCCGCGCGCTTCATTTCCTCCCCTACAGCCCGCTTCCAGGAGGCATGAAAACCGGCCGGCATTTCCGGCGTTTCCGCCCGCAGCTCCGCCAGGAGCTGATCCGGATCCGGAACGGAACGGAAGCTTTCCTCTGTTCCCGTCATGCCCGCGTCCTCCTTTCCGGGGGTTTCCCCGTTTCCTCCATCTGTTCCTTCAGCCGGGTTCTGGCCCGGTTCACCCGGCTCTTCACCGTTCCCTCGGAGACCCCCAGCAGCGCCGCGACCTCCTGGTAGCTTTTGCCTTCCAGCTGGGTCAGCACGAGGGCATCCCGCTGCTCCTCCGGCAGCTGCGCGATCAGGCTGCGCAGCCGCTCCTTTTCCTCCCGGGCGACCGCCTGTTCCTCGGTGCCCGGCGCGGGATCCGGGGGATCGAAGCCCTGCTCCTTCATGGGCTCGAGGGGCACCTGGCGTTCCCGTTTCCGCCTGCGCAGAAAATCCAGGCAGACGTTCGCGGCGATCCGGTAGACCCAGCTTTCAAAGGCGCAGTCCCCCCGGTAGCCGTCCAGATAGCGCCAGACGCGCACCATGGCCTCCTGACCGCAGTCCGAGGCATCCTCCCGGTTCCCCGTATAATGCCAGCAAACCCGCCAGACCAGCCCTTCCAGCGGGGTGATCAGCTTTTCGAAAGCCTCCTCATCCCCGTCCCGGGCTCTCCGCAGCAGCAGCTCGTCCATAGCCTTTGCTTCCTCCCTCCGTACAGGAAAAAAACGAAACTAACGCTTGCAATCCCTATTTTCTTATGATAGCATAGCGTCAAACTTTCGCCAACCACCTTGGCATGGATCGGAGGGTTTTTCATGACTCAGATTCAAATGATCGCGCTGCGCATCGCCGACCTCCGGGATATTCTGGGCCTCACTCAGGAAGACGTCGCCAACCGCTCCCAGGTTCCCCTGGAAGACTATATTGAATACGAAAAAGGCGAAAAAGATTTTTCCTTTTCCCATCTGTTCAATATTGCCGAAGCGCTGGGCGTGGATATTTCCGATCTGCTGACGGGCGAAAGTCCGAAGCTGAAGGGCTATATTCTGACCCGGAACGGCAAGGGGCTGGTGTTTGACCGGCGCCGCCAGTACCACTATCAGCATCTGGCCTACAACTTTTCCCATAAGCTGGCCGAGCCCTTTATCGTCACCGTGGAAAAGGACCAGCCCGGCGTGGTCAAGCAGGCCCACAGCCATGAGGGCCAGGAGTTCGACTACGTGCTGGACGGGTATCTCCGAATTATTCTGGGCGGGAACGAGCTGCTGCTGGCTCCCGGCGACAGCGTATACTACGACTCGTCCCTGCCCCACGTCATGTACGCTCCGGAAGGAGACTGCCGTTTCATCGCCGTGGTGATCAAGAACGGCGCCAATGAATAATACGGAGGGAAACCATGAAACCTTTATATCATGAATATATGGACGTTCAGGGGGATTTCCTGAACTATGACGATTTTAACAAAAATTTCCGCCTGAAGAAGGTGGATTCCTTCAACTTCGCCTATGACATCGTGGACCGCTACGGCCGGGAGGACCCGGATCGGCTTGCTCTTCTGTGGACCAATCCGGAAGGCGACGTGGTCCGCTACACCTTTGAGCGGATGATGAAGGACAGCAACAAAGCCGCCAATTACCTCCGCTCCCTGGGGGTCAAAAAGGGAGACGCGGTGCTGGTGATCCTGAAGCGGCACCATGAATTCTGGCCCATTCTGATGGCCCTGCACAAGATCGGCGCCATCGGCATCCCCGCCACACATCTGCTGACCGCCAAGGACATCCGCTACCGGGTGCATTCCGCGGACGTGAGCGTGATCATCTGCACCAGCCACAACACCTGCGTCGCCGACGCGGTGCTGGAAGCCGCTCCGGACTGCCCCACCCTGAAGCACCTGCTGATCGTCCGGGCGGAAAAGGAAGGCTTCGAAAGCTGGGAAAAGGGCTTCGACGCCGCCTCCGACGAATGGGAAAAGCCGGCAGGGGACGCCTATCCTCAGAACGAGGACATCATGCTGGTTTACTTCACCTCCGGTACCACCGGCCAGCCCAAGATGGTCGCCCACAACTTCTACTATCCCCTGGGGCATATCATCACCGCGATCTACTGGCTGCAGGTGGAGGACGGCGGCCTGCATCTGACCGTATCGGAAACCGGATGGGCCAAATCCGTCTGGGGCAAGCTGTACGGGCAGTGGCTGGGCGGCAGCACGGTTTTCGTCTACGACTTTGACAAGTTCAAGGGCGCGGAGATCCTGCAGAAGATCGGGGAATTCGGCATCACAACCTACTGCTCGCCGCCGACCATGTACCGCTTCATGCTGCAGGAGGATTTTTCCAAATACAATCTGTCCTCCCTGCATCACTGCTCGGTGGCGGGAGAGCCGCTGAGCCCGGAAATCGCCAACGACTGGAAACACCGTACCGGCATCGAGCTGCACGAGTGCTTCGGCCAGACCGAGCTGGTAGCCACGCTGTGCACCTTCCCCTGGATGAAGGTCTGTCCCGGATCCATGGGTAAGCCCGCGCCCCTTTTCGATGTGGATATCGTGGACGGGGAAGGCAATTCCTGCCCGCCCGGCGTGACCGGAGAGATGGTGATCCGCGTTCACCACGGAAAGCCCTACGGCATGTTTGCCGGATACTATAAAAATCCCGAGCTCACCGCCCAGACCCTGCAGGGCAATATCTACCACACCCTGGATCTGGCCTGGAAGGATGAGTGGGGATACTACTGGTATGTCGGCCGGGCGGACGACGTGATCAAGTCCAGCGGCTACCGGATCGGGCCCTTCGAGGTGGAAAGCGCCCTGCTGGAACACCCCGCCGTGCTGGAATGCGCCATCACCGGCGTGCCGGATCCCCTTCGGGGCCAGATCGTGAAGGCCACCGTGGTACTGAAGCCCGGCTACACGCCCTCGGACAACCTGGTAAAAGAACTGCAGGATCACGTCAAGCATCTGACCGCTCCCTACAAGTATCCCCGGCGGGTGGAATTCGTCGAGGAGCTGCCCAAGACCATCTCCGGCAAAGTGCAGCGCTTTGCCCTCCGGAAGAAAGATCAGGCCTGAGGAGGGCGCCATGGTTCAGACGGAAAACACCGCCATCGTGCTCCGGCACGCGGACTACCGGGACAACGACCGGATGGTGACGCTGCTGAGCCCCTCCCGGGGGCGGATCGACGCGATCATCCGGAGCTGCCGCAAACCGAAATCTCACAATCTCAATGCCGGGGAGCTTTTTGCCCTCGGGGATTATATGCTGATTGAAAAGGGAGGTCACGCAACCGTGACCTCCGTTCATCTCATTGAAACCTTTTATCCGCTGCGGACCGATTATGACCGGCTGACCTGCGGAATCTATCTGCTGAACCTGGCGGAAGCCGTGATCGAACCGGAGCAGGAGCAGCGGGAGCTTTTCATGCTGCTGGTGCACACCCTGTCCCGGCTGACCTTTTCCGACCAGGCCTGGCAGCCGCTGCTGGCCGGGTTCCTGCTGCATTTTTCCGCCTGCCAGGGCTTCAAGCCCCGGCTGAATCACTGCGTTTTCTGCAGCCGGCCGGTCAGCGCGGAAGAGCCGGTCTTCTTCGACGAAGAGGCCGGCGGCGTGCTGTGCGCTGCCTGCAGGCGGGACCGGCGCCAGGTTGCCCTGACCGGAGCCCAGCTTCGGTGGATGCGGGATGCCCTGCAGTCCGGAACCGCTTCCTGGATCAACACCGGGACCGCCGAAGCGCCCTTTCCCCTGCTGCGCCACTATGTTGAACAGCGGCTGGGCCGGAAAATCCGGAGCGCCTCCCAGCTGCCTTCCGACGGGTAAAGCCGCCGTTTTCTTCCCCGGCCGGCGGATCAGGCCTCCCGGCTCAGGGGAAGCTCGCAGACAAACCGGATCCGGCCCTCCGCCGTGCGTTCCGCCCAGGCTCTGCCCCCGTGCTTTTCCGAGACGGCCCGCACCATTGACAGGCCGATTCCATAGCCGCCGCTCTCCCTGCTGCGGGAGGCGTCCGGACGGTAAAACCGATCGAACAGATGACTCAGCGCCTCATCCGAAAGGGGCGCTGTCAGACTGTTTTCCTCCGACAGCCGGACGGACCGTCCGGTTTTTTTCAGCGCGATCCGGATGGCATCCTCCTCCGGCGCATATTTCATGGCATTATCGCACAGCTGGCTGACCAGCTTGCGCAGCGCGCCCGGATCCCCCCGGACGCAGAGCCCTTCCTCCGCTTCGGTCTCCAGGGTTTTGCCGGTAAACTCCGCCATGGCCTGAAAGGATTCGGTTTCCTCCCGGACCAGCGCGGACAGATCCACCGTTTCCCGGATCTGCTCCGCTCCGTCCTCATCCATCCGGGAGAGATAGATCATATCGTTCACCAGAGACCGCATCTGGGAAATCTGTTCCCGCGTGCTGTCGATCCACTCGCTGGGCTCCGTCTTCAGCTCCAGCGCGTCCATATTGGCCGAAATGACCGTGAGGGGCGTTTTCAGCTCATGGCCGGCATCGGTGATAAACTGTTTCTGCTGTACCGCGTTCCGGATCAGGGGCTGAATCGCCTTTCCGCTGAACAGCTCCACCAGCAGCCAGGCGATTCCGATTCCGCCGACGCAGGCGACCGCCGACAGGAGCAGCAGCCGGTGCAGGCCGTCCAGCCGGGTTTCCACATCCAGGAAGACCGCCATACCGGGTCCGGATTCGTCGCTGTTCCGGATCAGATAGAGATAATTTCCCACCCGGCCCGTTTCACGGCCGCTCTCCAGCGCCCGGACGATCATCTCCTTCAGCTCCTCCGCGGAGCTGCCGCTGATCCGGGAGGAATCCGTGATCAGCACGCCGCCCCGCGGAGACAGCCTGGCCAGAAAATAGCGGGACTCATCCAGCGTATTCTGCACCCGCCGGGTCCGGCCCGGTCTGACGACTCCCGCCGCAGGCCGGGAGCTGCCGTTTTCCATCAGCGCCAACAGCGTTTCCTGCATTTCACCGCTCACGTTGATCCAGTTGGCCAGATTGATGACGACCGCCAGCGTCAGCATGGTCACGGACAGGATAATCAGGGCAATCCGGATAAACTTCCGCCGAATTCGCTGAATCATTTTCCTTCCTCCAGGGAATAGCCCACCCCGCGGGTCGCCTTCACTGTCACCGAGGTTCCCAGCTCCTTCAGGGTCTTCCGCAGATTAAAGATTGTAACCCAGATCACATTCATATCGGAATCCGAATTCCAGCCCCAGACCCGTTCCATGATCTGGTTGACTTCAAACACCCGGCCCGGCTGTTCCATCAGCATTTCCATCAGCTGATAGGCCTTGTTGTTCAGCTTGACAATCCGTTCTCCCTTTTTCAGCAGCATTTCCTGCTTATCCAGCGTCAGATCCCCGAAGGTCAGCAGATCCGGGGTATAATCCGCCCGCCGGCGCAGCATCGCCCGGATCCGGGCCAGCAGCTCCGCGGACGCGAAGGGCTTCGGCAGATAATCATCCGCCCCGGCATCCAGCCCCTGCACCCGGTCCTCCACCGCGTCCCGGGCGGTCAGCAGCAGACAGGGGGTATGGATCCCCTTCTGCCGGAGGCGGCGCAGCACCTCCACGCCGTCCGGCGCCGGCATCATCCAGTCCAGAATGATGCCGTCATAGTTTCCCCCCAGCGCGTAATCCAGCGCGTCCTCTCCGTTATGCACAAAATCCACCGCGTAGCCGGCATGCTCCAGGATTGTTTTTTCCGCCCGGCACAGGGCCCGGTCATCCTCCGCAAAGAGCAGTCTCATCTTTATCTCACCCGCATTCATTATATCAGGCTTTCCCCGCTTTTGCACGGCAGGGGGAAGGGGGAAAAAGGCAAAAGAGCTGTGAAGCTCCGACTTTTTCAATCGTTGCTTCACAGCCCCGGAAAACCGGGATCAGATTCCGGCAGCCGCGGATTCCGCCGCGGGCTCCGCTGTCTGCGTGCCGTCATTCGCCGCAGGGGCGGCAGGCAGGTTCTTCCGGCCGTTCTTTCCGCCGCGGCCGAAGCCGGTACCGGGCTTCGCACTCTGCGGCATTGTCTGACCGTTCCGCCCGTTCCGGCTGTTCCGGACGTTCTGACCATTCTGGCCGTTCCGGCCGCCACGGCCATTGCGGACGCCATGCCCGCCCCGGACGCAGCCGTCTCCATTCTGCACCATCTGCTCCGCGTAGTAGTTCAGAATCAGATCCGCCTGTTCCTGGGTCAGGGAGCCGGCCGCCACATAGCCGTCCAGCTCCGCCTTCAGGCTGTCCAGCACGGCCTGCTTCCGGGCATTCTGCTTCGCCGCCTGATACGCCGTCAGCGCCTCGTTCAGCGCGTCGGAGGCCGCCTGGGCCTCGGCCAGCGCGGCCGCGCCTTCGGTCTGTGCCGCAGGTTCCGCGGCTGTCGCGTCATTTTCCGCCAGAGCCGCAGCTCCCAGGCACAGCGCCAGCATCAGAGCCAGCAGCATCGGAATCCATTTTTTCATCTTTTCCATGGGTTGTCATCTCCTTTTCATGTTCTTTCCCCCGGTAGGAACAAGCATATTATCGGACAGACAACTTAATTGAACCTTAACTTTTCTCTTTTATTTCCAAAAAAGGACGCCGCCTTTCCGGGCAGCGTCCTTTTCCTCCGGCCGGCGGCCGGTTATCCTTTGACTACCATATTCATCAGCTTCCGGCTCCGCTCCAGGAAGGCGGTAATCTCTTCCGCCTCCAGCGGCTGGGCGGCCATCCGGGCCAGATCGTAAACCTGGGCGCAGAGCATCTTCGTCAGATCGTCCTCCGGATCCCGGCCGGCCAGCGCCTGAACCGTTTCATTCCGCCGGTTCAGCACCAGGGTAAAGCGATCCGGCATGGGGAAATTCTGGCCGTAGAAACGGCTCATTTCCTTATAGCGGCGCATCTGCTCATCCTCGGTCACCATGGCGGTCATATCCGCGTCGCCCAGGGCTTCCAGCTTCACCTCCAGGTCATCCTTCCCCAGCGCTTTCCGGAACAAGGTCTGCAGCTTTTCCGCGTCCAGATCCTTTCCTTCCTCGGATTCCTCCTTCAGGCCGTCAATATCCGCGTCCACCCGGGCAAAGGCCACCCGGTCCTCCTCCGCGCCCTGATATTCCATAAAGGACATGAAGTTCCCGTCGATGATCGTATTCATCACCGCCACCTGGATCCCCCGGTCCGTATAGAGCTTCACGGAAGCCGCCTGACGCTTCTCGTCGTTGGTATAATAAATCTTCTTGTCCGTTTTGTCGAAATTGGCGGCCTTATACTCCGCCAGGGTCTGATAGGCGCCGTCCGTCAGCTTCAGCAGGATGGCTCCCTTGACCTGGTCATAGAACTTATTATCCTTCACGCAGCCGTATTTGACAAAGGGAGCGATGTCATCCCAGTAGCCCTGATAGGTTTCCCGCTCCGTATTCATCAGGCTGTTCAGCTTATCCGCCACCTTCTTGGTGATATGGGCGCTGATTTTCTTCACATACCCGTCGTTCTGCAGGAAGGAACGGCTCACGTTCAGCGGCAGATCCGGACAGTCGATCACGCCCTTGAGCAGCATCAGGAACTCGGGAATGACTTCCTTAATATTATCCGCAACAAACACCTGGCCCGCGAAAAGCTTGATCTGGCCTTCATGGGTGCCAAAATCATTCTTCAGCTTCGGGAAATACAGGATGCCCTTCAGATTGAACGGATAATCCACGTTCAGATGAATCCAGAACAGCGGATCCTCATAATCCATGAACACCTTCCGATAGAAGGCCTTATATTCCTCCTCCGTGCAGTCCGCGGGCTTCTTCAGCCAGAGGGGGGCGGTATCATTGATCTGCTGGGGCTTCGGCAGCTCCATGATCTTTTCGGTTTTCGGCGTCCCGTCCTCGTTCTTCTCATCGCCGATGGGAACTTCCTTCTCCACCGGCCTGGCGTTCACATCCTCCAGCAGGACCGGATAAGCCATATAGCCGCAATACCGGTTCAGCACCTCCCGGGCGCGCCAGATCTCCAGGAAATCCTTCTCCTCCTCGCTGATATGGAGGATGATATCCGTCCCGTGCTCCTTCCGGCTGCCTTCGGAAATCTCATATCCCATGCCGTCCTCAGACACCCAGTGCACCGGCTCCGCCCCGTCCGCACAGGACAGGCTCTCGATCTCCACCTTTTCGCTGACCATGAAGACGGAATAGAAGCCCAGACCGAAGTGGCCGATAATATCCGCCTGTTCCTCCGGCTTCCCGTCCTCAAACTGCTTCATAAACTCCGTCGCTCCGGAAAAAGCCACCTGATTGATATACTTCCGGACCTCATCCGCCGTCATGCCGATGCCCGTATCCGAAATCCGGATGATTTTCTTTTCCTTGTCCACGGCTACCGTCACCCGCATTTCCTCCCCGGAATCCGGATGCAGCATCCGGTACTTGGTGATCGCGTCGCACCCGTTGGACACCGCTTCTCTCAGAAAAATATCCTTATCTGAATACAGCCACCGCTTGATCACCGGCATAATATTCTGGGCCTCGATCGATACGGAGCCATTTTCCTTCTGAATCGCCATTTGTTTTTCCTCCTGTTTTCCCATCTTTTCCATCGGGCCCGGACCCCGGACACCGATCCGGGGACTATTGTAACACCGGGAAAGAGGTTTGGCAAGCAAAAATTAGCACTCACTGAATGTGAGTGCTAACAATCGTCCCCATCCGGCTGATTTTCAGAGGTTATTCGTCGCCGAGCTCCTCTTCCAGCAGCGCCAGATCGTCTTCTTCCTCCGCCTTCTGCGCGGAAACGGCCGCTTCCTCTTCCTTCGTCATCGACTGCTTCGAGAAGAGCTCCGCCCGGATCTTCCCGTCTATTTCCGCCGTCAGCTCCGGATGATCCTTCAGATACATCCGGGCGTTATCCCGGCCCTGGGCCAGCCGCTGCTCCCCGTAGGAGAAGAAGGCGCCGCTCTTATGAATGATATCCCGCTCCACAGCCAGATCCAGCAGCGTTCCCTCCGCGCTGATCCCTTCTCCGTAGATGATATCAAACTCCGCCACCCGGAAGGGCGGGGCCACCTTATTCTTGACCACCTTGACGCGGGTACGGTTTCCGATGATCTCCGAGCCGTTCTTCAGCGCCTCGCCCTTGCGGACATCCAGGCGGACCGAGGAATAGAACTTCAGCGCGCGGCCGCCGGGCGTGGTTTCCGGGTTGCCGTACATGACGCCCACCTTTTCACGCAGCTGGTTGATAAAGATCGCCACGCAGCCGGTTTTGTTAATCACGCCGGTCAGCTTCCGGAGGGCCTGGCTCATCAGCCGGGCCTGGAGACCGACGAAGGAATCCCCCATTTCGCCGTCAATTTCCGCCTTCGGAACCAGGGCCGCCACCGAGTCGATCACCACCACATCCAGCGCGCCGCTGCGCACCAGAGCCTCCGTGATCTCCAGCGCCTGCTCGCCGGTATCCGGCTGGGAAACATAGAGCTCGTCCACATTGACGCCCAGCTTTTTCGCGTAAGCGGGATCCAGGGCGTGCTCCGCGTCCACAAAGGCGGCAATACCGCCGGCCTTCTGCGCCTGGGCCACGACATGCAGGGCCACCGTGGTCTTACCGGAAGACTCCGGACCATAGATCTCCACAATCCGGCCCCGGGGAATACCGCCCACGCCCAGCGCGTAATCCAGCGTCAGACAGCCGCTGGGAATCACCTCAATATCCCGGTTCACGGCATCCGCGCCCATCCGGATTACGGCGCCCTTGCCAAACTGCTTATCCAGATCCGCCAGGGCATGCTCCAGTGCCTTGAGCTTTTCCTCCTTGATGCTGGGAGTTTCCGGCTTTTCCGCTTTCGTTGCTTTCTTTGCCGCCATGAATGCTTTCCTCCTGCCCGTTCGTTATTCTGTCCCGAATCTTCTCTGATATGGTATCATCCTCCGTTTGAAAGCGCAAGGGGATGCTCCATTTTTCAATCATCCACCCGCAGGAACGCCCGCCGCCGTCCCGCCGCGTCGGTGGTCATCACCGCCCGGATTTCTCCGGGATCCGTCTTCAGGCTCAGGGGCAGCTCCGGATAGCGGAAGCTGCGGCAGAAACGCCGGTCCACGTAGAAGACATCCTTCTCCACCCGCCCGGTCTCCCAGGCTTCCAGATGATCCGCCGGGGTTCCGGAAGCCGGGAAGGCCGGATGCTCCGTTTCCAGTCCCTTCAGTGCAAACAGTCCGTCCGCGGCGCTTTCCGCGGTCTGCAGCGCCGCCTGATCCCTGCTGGTTTCGCACCGCACCGTCAGGTTATCCGTCCGGAGCCGGGACAGCGCCACGGCGATCGCTTCCGGGTTCCGGTCCATGCCGATAAACCGGCAGCCCAGGCGCTGCGCCGCTGCCAGGGTCGTTCCGCTGCCGCAGCACAGATCCGCCACCCAGTCGCCTTCCGCCGTGACCGGCAGAAGGAGCCGTTCCAGCAGACGGAGCGGCTTCTGGGTCGCGTAGCCCGTGCGCTCCGGATCCCGCTGCTGCAAATGGCTGATATCCGTCCACACATCCCCGGGATAGACGGGCTCATCATCATAATAACGGTATTCCCTGCCCCGGACGACGATCCGGGAATACATCCGTCCCTGCTCATCCATGCCCCGGGCCATATGATTCCGCTTCTCCGGTCCCCGGGGCAGGGGAACCCGGTTCAGGTCGAAGGTGTATTTGCCGCTTCGGGCGTACAGAAGAATCGTGTCATGCTTCCTGGAAAAATACCGCCGGGCCCGGCCGCCGCTCTCATACGCCCAGATAATCTCATTCAGAAAGCCGGTTTTTCCGAACACCTTATCGCAGAGCAGCCGGGCCTGCGCCGCCATGCGCCAGTCCAGATGCAGATAGAAAACCCCCGTATTCCCCAGCAACTCCCAGGCCGTCGTAACCTGTTTCCGGAGCATTCTCATATAGGTTTTCTCATTCTGGTACCGGTCGTCATAGGCCGGATAGCGCGGCGCCGGGGAGCCGGTTTTCCACCCCTTCGTTCCGTAAGGCCGACTGCGGACATACCGTTCTCCGGTCATAAAGGGAGGATCGGCATAGACGCACTGCACCCGGCCCGCCATGCCGCGTACGCTCTCCGGCAGCTTCATCACATCGCCGCAGATCAGCTGGTTTTCTCCGTCTCCGAAGATTTCCCGGGATACCGGAATCTGCTTATACATTCTTCTCACCTCCGAACTGCCGGCGCAGACGGGTCCACTCATCCTGCTGCGCGGTCAGAAGCCGCAGAAAAGCCGCCTGCTCTTCGTCCTCCGCGAGCCGGACGCCGGAGGCCCGCACCGCCTCCCGGAACTCCGGGCTGAAGGCGCCCAGTCCCTGGCGGGTCAGCGGACAGACCCCGCGGGCCCGGGCGTCCACGGCAATATGTACGCCATCCTCCCGCAGGACCGGAAGCAGCGGGAACAGCCGGCAGGCCAGCGGGCGCTGCTCCCGGTCGCAGACGCCGGAACACACCGCCAGCGTGCCCAGGGCAGCCGGCCGAAGCGCCCAGCCGGGCCGGCCGGCAAAGAGCGCCTCCTCGCCGGGAAAAAGCAGCATCCCGGTCTCTTCTCCCTCCGCGGAACGGCAGCAGACCGCGCCGCAGACCCGCCCGCAGTCCGTCTTCAGCGGGGTCACCCGCTCCAGCCGGTCCCGGGCCCACCGAAGCGCTTCATTCATATCCGGCGCCTCCCTTCATCGGTTCATCCATTCGCCGCGGCCGCACCGGGCCTGTTCAGCGCTTTTTTCGCCACCAGCTGATAACAGAGCATATGCGCCGCGAAGGTCAGGAACCAGGAAATCGGATAGGACAGATACAGAATCACCAGATCATGATTCGCCGCGAAAACCGTCATGATCCAGATGATGCGGAACAGACAGGCCCCGGTCAGCGAAACCACCATCGGCATGACCGAATAGCCGATACCCCGGAGCTGACCGACCATCACATCCATCAGCCCGCACAGAAAATAGGTCGGAAGGATGATGTTCATCCGCACCAGCCCGTAGGCGATCACGTCCGGATCGCTGTTATACAGGCCCATCAGCGGGGCGCCGAAAAGCCGGATCAGCCCGCCCATGATCAGCCCGATCGCCGTCACCGCCCCCAGGCAGCACCAGAGCGTTTTCCGGACCCGGTCCGGCTTTCCGGCGCCGAAATTCTGGCTGGCAAAGGTCATGTCCGCCTGATGCAGCGCATTCATGGCGGTGTATACAAAGCCTTCAATATTGGCGGCCACTCCGTTCCCCGCCACCACCAGGGAACCGAAACTGTTGACCGACGACTGAATCAGCACGTTGGAAATGGAGAACAGGCTGCCCTGCAGACCCGCCGGCAAACCGATCCGGATGATTTCCTTCAGGCTGGCGCCGCTGATCCGGCATTCCCGGAGATTCAGATGAATCACGCTGTGGGTCCGGATCAGACAGATCAGAACCAGCACCATGCTGATCACCTGGCTGGCCACCGTGGCAATCGCCACGCCCGCCACATCCATATGAAAGACGATGACCAGCAGCAGATTCAGCAGGACGTTCACCAGACCGGAAATCATCAGATAATACAGCGGCCGCTTTGTGTCCCCCACCGCCCGCAGGATGGCCGCGCCGAAATTATACAGCATATTGGCCGGCATCCCCAGGAAAAAAATCCTGACATACAGCGCCGCCCCGTCGATCACATCCGCCGGGGAATCCATCAGCTGCAGCAGCGGCCTGGCCAGAAAAAAGCCCAGGGCGCCGACGCCAATGCCCATGAACAGCGCCAGCGTTATCGCCGTATGCTCCGCCCGGCGCATGGCCGCCACATCCCCGGCGCCATAATGCCGCGCCACCGCGACGCTCGCCCCGACGCTGAGGCCCATGAACACATTCACCAGCAGGTTAATCAGGGAACCCGTGGAGGAAACCGCCGCCAGCGCCTCATGCCCCGCGTAATTCCCCACCACAATGACATCCGCCGCGTTATAGAGCAGCTGCAGAATCCCGGTCAGAATCAAAGGGCCGGAAAACGCCAGAATCTTCGGCAGCAGCGGCCCGCTGAGCATATCGATCTCTTTCCGGCTTCCCTTCCTTCTCAGCCATGGAAACATCCCTTTTCCTCCGTATGAACCGACTGTCCTTTTCCGTTCATTCCGCCTTCCGCGTCAGCAGAATGCGGGTGATCTCCGGACTGTTGAAAAGCCTTCCGGGCTGATAGGGATAGGCGGGAGAGGAGCCCATCCCGGGGCTGATATGCTGCGGAATCCCGTTCAGGTATTCCAGGCCCGTAATCCCCCGGTCTCCGGGAAACCATCCGCCCTTTTCCGCCACGTACACCGGACCCGCAAACGGCAGGCGCCACTGACCGCCGTTATAATACCCCGCCAGGATCAGGCTGGTATAGCGCAGGGAAAAATAATCCTCCTTGCCCGTCCAGGAAATCATATCCCGCACATATTCCTCCGTCAGCGGCACATGCGTCAGGGCGATCTGAATATCGGTCGCCGTGAACTCCTTCCGGATTTCCTTCAGCTTCTCCATCCGGTCCAGTTCATATTCCAGCGCCCGGATCCGGGCGGCGTCATCCGCCGTCAGGGAAGCTGCCCGGCTGTTCAGATTCTCCAGCTCCCGGCGGTAGGTGCCCTCCATATGATCCACATCCAGGGCATAAAGATTCTCCGGCACGAACCAGATGCGCCCCTTGTTTCGGGTCTCCAGCACCGGCAGATCCAGAATGGTCACCCCCGCGGCCTGAAGCTGCTCCGCCCAGTCCGCCCAGACGGACAGACTGCCGTGAGCCCGGCTCTCAATCGCCGGCGGATCGGCCGCTCCGGGAATCAGATATTTCGGCGTTTCCTTCGGCATCAGGGCCAGCAGCTCCATCAGCGGTTCCAGATCCCCGTCCTCCCCCAGCATATCCCCCGTCATGACCACGCAGGAATACCGGGTTGAGCCCAGAGCGGCGGCCACCGCCTTCTGCGCCTTGCCGTAGCGGGCGCCCCGCAGATCGCTGATATGCAGAATGGAATATTCCTCCAGATCCTGGGGCAGATTCAGCACCGTCAGCCGGAGATCCTTCAGGATCACCCTCCGGGATACGGTCAGATTCGCCACCCAGAGGCCCACCGCCAGCAGGGGAATCAGGATCAGAAGCGTTTTCAGCCCGCGAAACCGGCGGGATCTGTGCGAGGATTCCGAGGCAAAAATATACCGGTTCTGCGTCCGCTTCATGCCGATCCTCCTCTCCCGCCGTCCTTATTCGCTGTTCATTATATCGGTTTGCATCCTCCGGCGCAATACAGGGTTTTGCCGGTAAAAAGAAAACAGCCCGCAAGCGGGCTGCTATTGGAATCCGGCGGCGACCTACTCTCCCGGACCGTTACCAGTCAAGTACCATCGGCACTGAAGGGCTTAACTTCTGTGTTCGGTATGGGAACAGGTGGAACCCCTTCGTCATAACC
>JAGCBO010000133.1 GCA_017652125.1 Clostridia bacterium
AAGACAGGCGGTGGAATATATCCTGGGACAGCAAAGCGACTGGACGCTGGGTGATTTCGACTACGGCAGTATTTCAAATCCGTATAAGTTCGACGGGGAAACGCTGTTTGACGCACTGGAGACGGTGACGGCAAGCCTGGAAGACGCGTACTGGACCTATGATACAACTGAATACCCGTTCACGCTGAACATTGTACAGAAAAGCGCGGAAGTGGACAGCGAACTGAGGGCAAGCAGAAACATCAGGACAGTCAGCCGGACGATTGACAAAAGCGGAATGTATACGCGCTTTTATCCGATCGGAAAAGACGACCTGCATGTCTCCGGGGAATATGTCGAAAAAAACACATCCACATACGGCGTGATCAGCAAGGTGGAAACGGACAACAGCATCGACACGGAAGCGGAGCTGGTCCGATGGGCGAACGAGCGGTTGAATATTCACGCGGAGCCTGTGGTAACGGTGACGGTGGAAGGTTTGGAACTGAGCCGGGAAACAGGAGAAACGCTGGACAGCCTGACGATCGGCCGGGTATGCAGGATTCCGCTGCCGGAATACGGAACGACGATCCAGGAGCGGATCACGGAAATCAGCTACCAGGATAAGATCAACCAGCCGGAGATCGTGCGGATCACGATGGCAAACGTCCGAAACGACGTGACGAAAATCATCAGCGATATGATGAAAAACGGCGGACGCGGAGGACGTGCCAGCGCAAGAAAAGATAAAGAGGATCATGCCTGGTTTGAGGATACGAATGATCACGTCGCGATGGTCGCGGAGGGGATCATCGGCGTGGACGCACAGGGGAACCCAAACTGGACGCGGCTGAGCGAGTTCATCGCGGACGGGGAGGGCCTGCACTTAAAGGTTGAAACGAAGATAGCGGGCGTGACGGACAGAGTGGCCACGCTGGAAATCAGTGAGGAAGAAATCAGGACGGAGGTGGCGGCGTCATCAAGTGATATATATTCATATATCAGCCAGACCGCCGAAGGAATAGAGATCGCTGCAGCTGCATCATCCAGCACGATGTACAGCGTGATTGAGACGACGGCGACGAGCATCAGTTCGGAAGTTGTAAGACGGACGCGGGTGTTTGTTCAGATTACTGACCCTGCGCTGGTTCCGTCGAATAACATCCGTGAAGGCGACATCTGGGTCAAGTCCATCAAGATGCAAACCTGGAGCGAAATGAGCTCCAAGACATGGGAAAGCAGTGCAGATTTTAACTGGAACCAGTACAGCGGATCGCCCCAGTTTGTATGGGACGGGACAAAGTGGGAACCATTGGGAGACCAGGGCGTGGCGACTGAATACGGCACGCGGATCGAACAGACAGAGCGGAACATTTCGCTGATTGCCAGAGCGATCGGCGCGATTGATCCCACATCGATCGCAGAGATTGATATCTCCGCGGAAGCGATCCAGTCCGCAGTCAGCACGGCAAAAAGCGAACTGTATTCCGTGATCCGGCAGACGGCCACGAACATCACCAACGAAGTCGTGGACGACATCAACGGTATCTCTTCTTACGTTGAGCAGACCGCGTACTCCTTGAACCAGACGATCGCCAGAAAGAACAGGGTGTTCGTCCAGTTAACGGACCCTGTGTATAACACAGGCGTCACAGTAATCGACGGCGATATCTGGATCAAGTCCGCCGGCAACGACAATGTCAAGCAGACCTGGGGCGAACTAAGCGCAAAAACATGGAACAGCCAGAACAGCACGAACTGGCGCGAATATTATGAGGGTTACTGGTACGTCCGGAAAAACAACAAATGGGAGATCATGAACGCGAACGCGGACGTGGTCGAGATCGGCACGATGCTGGAACAGGATGAGAAGCACATCGCACTGATCGCCCGGGATGTGGACGCAAACCACCAGGAGCTGGGTGCCAGGCTGGAGGTGACAGCCCGGGAGATCCGCGGAGAGGTCCACGCGGCGAAAAGTTCGCTTTATACGACCATTTCCCAGACGGCAACAAGCATACGGTTGGAAGTGGTCAGTACAAAGTCCGAGCTGAGCAGTTCCATCACCCAGACGGCCAGCAGCATCCGAAGCGAAGTCAACGCGGCAAAAAGCACCATTTACTCAAGCATTACCCAGACGGCCAGCCAGATCAGGGCGGAAGTGTCAAACGTTCAGGCCGGCTTGAGCAGTTCTATCACACAGACGGCCAGCCAGATCAGGACTGAAGTAAGAAGCACCGCCAGCGGGCTGCAAAGCCAGATCACGCAAAATGCCGGGAACATTGAGCTGAAGGTGAGCAAAAACGGCGTGATCAGTTCCATCAACCAGACCCCGGAGTCGATCACGATCGACGCATCAAGGATCAATCTGAACGGGTATGTGACGGCGACAAATTTTTCAACTGTTCTTGCAAACCTTGCTTCTGCACACATCAATAAACTGTATGTAGATACAAATATTTACGCTCCGAACGGGTTGAGCATTTACGCAAACGGTGTATGGCAATTAAGCATTTCACAAAGTGGGAACACATACACGCTGAAAGAAACAAAACTCAACGGTGATGAAAGGACAGTAGGAACTTTTAGCCGAGCCGTTTCCTCATGGACTTGGGGCGGTGGAAACGGCAAGATCAATGTGACCGCCCTTCCGCAGAACCAGACGAAAAGCGTCAGCGTTTCCATTGACGGGCAAAACACCATCACAAGCAACGGAACGTATACATATACCGTAGATTATGAAAACAGTGACGGTGACGATGTGTCAACTGGTGCTACAAAAACGGTAGCGGTAGACGTTCCAGCCAGCACACCGACCATTGATGCGATTGCGAACTATGACACGGCAGAAAACATCATTACAGACAGGACGATTTCGTCTCCTCTGACTCTTGTTCCGTGGGCGAAGGTGAACGGCACATGGCATGAGGGGACAAGTGTGACGATTACACCGCAAAGCAGAACCGACAGAGGTTCTGGATGGTCATGTTCCATCTCAGGTGCTGGCGTTAAGTCTGTCACGCTGATGAAAACTTTCGGAGCTGGAGAAACGATCCCGTGGACAAGCGGCAATTCATATCACTTATATGTTTAAGGAGGAAACATAAAATGGAGGAAAGGCTCACGATCAAACAGGTGCTGATCATTACACTGGATATGCTCCGTAGCATCGGAACGGTTCCGCTTGAAGAATCGGAACACATCGGGGTGCCGATCAGCAACGCGATCAAAAACCTGGCCGTGTGCATCGACGCGATCAACGAAGACGAGAAGCGGATCGCGGAAGCGACGGAACAGGTCGAAACGAAGGAGGAAGCAGATGGAAACGCTGACCATGAATGACGGAACGGTCATATTAAACGCAGAAACAATGACGGCCGTTGTCGGGCTGTGGATCCATATTTTCAGCGGGATGAATCTTCCGGAAGCCTTCAGACTATTTTCCGACCCGAACAAAACGACCCGGATCGAATCTGACAAGACGGAGCCTCACAGACCGAACGATAGGACGGTCTATGAAGGGTACACAAGCCTTTTTATGATGAAGCAGGAAGAGAACGGGGAGATCGTGATCGGACTGCATAAAGGATAAGGGGTGCCGACAATGCTGCTGGACTTATTTATCACGCACTGGACAGAGGCATGGGAGATCGGCGAGAAGGCGTTCCAGATGCTGAAGATGCAGATCGGCGTCAACTGGGACGAGATCAGGGTGACGCTGGTCCATGACGGAACAAAGCAATTCCCGGCGGAGTATTTCGCCGGGTTTCCTTTTGCCGTGAACCAGGTGGAGCTGACGCACCGCGGGATCGCTGCGGTGCGGAACTGGTGCATGGACAACAGTGAGGCGGAGTTTATCAAGTGGTGCGACTTTGACGACACGTTCGCCAATGTGTTCGCGCTGAAAAGCATCATGGACGTGCTGAAGGGCAACGACAGGTGCGACCTGATCTGGTTCGACCTGCTGTGGTATATGGACGGGCGCGTTTTCAAGCGGACGGAACGGAACCCGGTGTTCATCCACGACAAGGTGTTCCGGCGAAGGTTCCTGTCGGACCACGGGATCCGGTTCAAGGAGGACCTGACCTGGTGCGAGGACAGCGCGTTCCTGGCGGTGGTGGAGATGGAGATCGACCACCAGCGGATCGGGAAGATCCGGTGCGACAGCCCGATCTACCTGTATATCTGCCGGCAGGGGAGCCTGTGCAACCGGCCGGAGATCAAATTCAAAAACCTGCAGTCCTTCTTCGACCGGCACTGCTATGTGGCGGACGAGTTCCTGAAGCGCGGAATGATGGATCCGTACTACACGATGTGCGTGCGGATCATGGCGGACAGCTACTACACGCTGTGCCGGGCGCCTGGGATCACGGAAGACAAGAGTGTCCACGAAAAGCGGGTGTTTGAATGGTATGCGGATCACCGGGAGGCGTTCGGATCCTGCCGGCCGGAGATGATCCCGGAAGTCATGGCGGCCGTCAACAAGGAAGACTATGACGGCGGATACATCACTTATGACCAGGTAATTGCCTGGATCAGAGAACATGAAAGGAGTGTTGCCTGATGGCAAGCTACACCACAAACCTGAACCTCAAGAAACCTGCCGGGAGTGAGAACGTCGCGATCGGTGACATTAACAACAACATGGATACGATCGATGCGGCGTATGGTACGCTAAATAGCAATAAGGTGGATAAAGACAGTCGTGTTCTCATCGACAGGACTACTTCAAGTACCCTTTCGGATTGCAATGATGTAACACAAGCAGGGATGTATCGGGTGATCTCATCAACTGCTAACAGACCATCCAATATTTCTTATGGTGTTTTAGTGCATTTAATGTCAAATGACTATCTTGTTCAATTTATTATTGGCACAAACGGTGTTTTTGCTTCAAGAGGAAAAGCTTCAGGCAGTTGGGGAAGTTGGCAATAAAGAATGAATTATCAATTACATCAACGGTTTCCAATGGTTTATACTTAATTATTTTTGCTGGTTCGATTACTGAATAGAAAAAGGAGGGCCGTAATCCATGAACGAAAACAAGGTGTTTTATGTGCTGGAGCTGCAGACATACGGGGACGGCACAGGATCCGCAATCCCGTCGACCTATCCGACACTGCGTGAGGCGGAGTCAAAGTTCTACCAGATCCTGTCCTTTGCGGCGCTCAGCACGGTGTACCGCCACGGCGCTGTGCTGATGACGGAAGAAGGATTCACGATGAAGCAGGAAGTGTTTACGCACCCGATGGAGCAGACGGAGGCGGAATAACATGGCAAACGAGAAAGTGATCTCCACGCAGGCGCTGATCGATAAATTCAAAGAGGCGCTGGCGGACAAGTGGGGGTACATCTGGGGAACCGCCGGAGAAAAGTGGACAGCCGCAAAACAGGCGCAACTGGACAAGACCACCGACGCGGACAGGGCGAACAGCAGGAAATATGGAAGCCAATGGATCGGACACATGGTCGCTGACTGCAGTGGCCTTTTTTCATGGGCATTCAAGCAGCTGGGCGGATACATGTATCACGGCAGCGATACGATGTTCCGGAAATACTGCACGGAGACGGGCGAACTAAAGACAGGGAAGCGGACGGATGGCCAGGGACTGAAACCGGGAACGGCAGTGTTCGTCTACAAAAGCGACAAAAAGAAATACACACATGTGGGCCTGTATATCGGGGACGGATGGGTGATCGAAGCCGCCGGGGCGCGGCAGGGCGTGATCCGCGGAAAGATCACAAACAGCAAATGGACGAACTGGGGCGAACTGAAAGGCGTGGATTATTCTGGAACATCTCCTGAACCTACGCCGGATCCGCAACCGGAACCGGTGAAGCGGCCGACGATCCGCAAGGGGAACAAGAACACATACGTGAAAGAAATGCAGCAGATGCTTCAAAAGCTGGGATACAGCCTGGGGATCTGCGGCGTGGACGGAGACTTCGGGACGGCGACGGAGAAGGCCGTGAAGGAATTCCAGCGGGACAACGGACTGACGCAAGACGGCATCTGCGGGCCGAAGACCTGGACAGCGCTGCAGGAAGCGGTGGACAAACTGCAACCGAAACCGGTACCGGTAAAAACGTACAGCGTGATCATCCGCGGACTGGACCTGACGCAGGCGCAGGCCATCGCGAACAACTATCCGGGCGCGGAGATAAAGGAGGAGTGACGGATGCCTGAAGTGAAACTGCCGGAGGCCGGGATCACGTTCGACACGGTGATCTATATTATCGCGGTGGCGGTAGCGGTTTCCGGTGTACTGGTGGCCCTTGTCAAAGGCTGGGAAGCCTGGAAGAAAATATCCGTCCGGGATCGTGTGAAGAAACTGGAAGGGAGGATGAAGAAAGTGGAAGCGCGTCTGAAGCTGGGCGACAAACGCTTTGATCTTCAGAACGACGACATGGGACACCTGCTGGACACGCAGCAGGCGCTTCTGATGCACTTTATCACCGGAAACGACCACGAAAAGTTAAAGGACCAGCTAAAAGTGCTGGGGACATACATGAACGAGCGGGCGACGAAAATCGAAAGATACGCGTCCGAACAGGCGGAAGTAATGAACGGAGGGGACGAGGAATGAAATGGGACTGGAAGGATTTTCTGATCAAGGCGCTGATCCGGGCGATCAGGACGTTCGCGCAGACATTCGCTGCAGCGATCACGGTTGGTGCATTATGGACCGAAGTCAAATGGATCCCTGCTCTCTCTGCGGCTGGTGTGGCATTTGTTTACAGCATCCTGACGTCTATAGCGACGGGGCTGCCGGAGTGCGAGACGAAAACAGAGATCAAAGAACCGCCGGATAAGGAATAACGGGAGGATAAGGAAGCATGGACGGAAAATGTAAGAACTGCGAAGACAACCAGGGGGAGAAATGCGTACCGTTTTTTGACGTGCAGAACACGATGATGCACTACAACTGGGCGAACCGGCGGATGCTGATCGCCCTGGTCTGCATCTGCATCACGATGATCTGCGTCGTGATCGTATTCGCCACGAACCAGACAAAGCGGGAACAGATGTGGCA
>JAGCBO010000134.1 GCA_017652125.1 Clostridia bacterium
GTGGCGCTGATCTTCAAGTACAGCGATCCCGACATGCTGCTGAACGGCACCCAGGACAGCCAGCTGGCCGCTTTCGCCAACGGCAAGGCCGCCTTCTATCACCAGGGCAACTGGATGGATCCTTCCCTGATGCAGCTGAATCCTGATTTCGAAATCGCCTACGCTCCCCATGCTTTCCTGCATACGGAGACCGACGGCATCCTGGTCAATCCTCCGTCCTGGTACGTGGTGAATGCCAACGGCAACGTGGATGAAGCGATTGCCTACCTGAACTTCCTGGCCACCTCTGACGAGGGTGCGGATTACATGGTCAACAAAGCGGCCATGGTGCCCGCCTTCACGAATGTGACCCTGGCTCCCGCGACCCCCCTGTCCAGGTCCGTCATGGAATGGAATGCCGCCGGAAAGACCTATGACTGGCAGCAGTACAAACTGCCGGACGGCTTCGGCATGGGCACCCTGGGACAGATTTATGAGCTCTTCGCTTCCGGCGCCATCGATGTGGACGGCTTCGAAGCGATGATGAAGGAAGCGATCGCCGGGATCGCCAAGTAATCCGGATTCTTTGCCGGGGATGGTGTTCGGAGGTTCTTCTCTGGGGCCATCCCCTTTTTTTCACCCGGTGAAACATCCGGGAAGACCGGGCATGACGCATGCCCCGCGGGAGGGATTCCATGACCAGTAAACAAAAGAGGAAGCTGACGGAATTTCTGTTTCTGCTTCCGACGCTGTTCGCCTTTCTGATGGTGATTATCATTCCCTTTATTCTGGGAATTTATTATTCCTTTACGGACTGGCAGGGAACCGGCGCGGTGACGGAGTCGGTCGGCTTCGCCAACTACGCGGCGATTTTCAAGGAGCCCGCGTTCCTCCACTCCTTCCTGAAGACGCTGCTGTTCACAGTGCTGAACATCATCACGGTGAACGTGGTGGCGTTTGTGATCTCTCTGCTGGTGACCAGCGATATCCGCGGCCGGAACGTTTATCGGGCGGGCTTCTTTGTGCCGAACCTGATCGGCGGTATCGTGCTGGGCCTGGTGTGGCAGTTCATTTTCTCCAATATCCTGCCCTCCATCGGCTCGGCCCTGGGCTGGCCCACCCTGAGCAAATCCCTGATTTCCAATAAAGATACCGTGATGTTTACCATGGTGACGGTGAACACCTGGCAGTATGCCGGCTATATCATGCTGATCTATGTGGCGGCGATTCAGGGAATTTCCAGATCGGTCATGGAGGCCGCGGAGGTGGACGGCGCCCGGTACTGGACCCGGGTGACGCGGATTCAGATTCCGCTGATGGCCAATGCCTTCACGATTTCCCTGTTCCTGACGCTGACCAATTCCTTCAAGATGTACGACGTGAACGTCGCCCTGACCAACGGCGGTCCGGTATCCGTCTTTATGAACAAGCCGGTGCAGGCCTCCGAGCTGCTGGCGCTGAATATCTACAATACGGCCTTCAAGTATAACAACATGGCCCAGGGCCAGGCAAAGGCGGTCATCTTCTTCGTTGTGCTGACGATCTTCTCGATTATCCAGGTCTCCTGGAACAAGAGCAAGGAGGTGGAAGCCTAATGGCGAAGCAGGCAGCCGCCCCCATCGAGCGCATGGCGGGCTCCAAACCGCATAAGGGCAGGCGCATTGCCCTGGAAATCGTTACCCTTCTCCTCTTTATTCTGTTCATGATGCCCTTCATCATCGTGGTTTTCAACTCCATGAGAACCAATGCGGACATCATTAACCAGCCGGTGGGCATCCCGACGGATCTGGGCCAGCTGGGACGGAATATCGGGGAAATCTGGAACAATCCGAACTTCAATTTCCTTTCCGCGCTGCGGGACTCCCTGATCATCACGGTCTGCTCTCTGGCGGTGATTTCCATCTTTTCCGCCATGGCGGCCTGGGTGCTGGTCCGGAATAAGACCCGGTGGTCCTCCTTCCTGTTTATGGCCTATGTGGCGGCCATGGTCATTCCCTTCCAGGTGGTGATGTTCCCCCTGCTGACCTGGTTCAGGACGGTGGGAGACTTCCTGGGGATTCCGATGCTCCGGTCCTATCACGGAATGGTATTTGCCTATCTGGGCTTCGGCGAGGCCATGTCGATCTTCATCTTCCACGGCTTCATCAAGGGCGTGCCGCTGGAACTGGAGGAAGCGGCGGATATCGACGGCTGCTCCCGGGCGGGCACCTTCTTCCGGATCGTGCTGCCGCTGCTGCAGCCCGTGTTTGTGACGGTGCTGGTGCTGAACGGCCTGTGGATCTGGAACGACTATCTGCTGCCCCTGCTGGTGCTGGGCTCCAGCGGCGATATCCGGACGATCCCGCTGGCGGTGCAGGGCTTCAACGGGGCGTATGTAAAGCAGTGGCATCTGATCATGACGTCGACGCTGCTGGCCATGCTGCCCATCGTGATCCTGTATCTGTTCGCGCAGAAGTATATCGTTCAGGGCATGGTGGACGGATCCATCAAATAAACTATTTCCCCGGCAGGCCGCGGCGGCGGCCTGCCGTTTTGCGTTTCTTCCGGGGAAAACGCGGAATCAGCCGGCAAAAAAAGGCGGCCCGGAAGCGTTGACCCGCGGAAAAACCTGCCCTATAATAGGACACAATGACGGACGAAATCACAGAAAAGGATGAAAAACGATGAATGATGAAAAACGCGTCTGGTGGAAGGAAGCGGTGGTTTATCAGATCTATCCCCGGAGCTTTGCGGATTCCAACGGAGACGGGATCGGCGATCTGAACGGGATCACGGCGCATCTGGATTACCTGAAGGAGCTGGGAGTGGACGTGATCTGGGTTTCCCCGGTCTACGCCTCCCCGAATCACGATAACGGATACGATATTTCGGATTACCGGGCGATCATGAAGGAGTTCGGCACCATGGCGGATTTTGACCGCATGCTGGAGGGGATTCACGCCCGGGGCATGAAGCTGGTCATGGATCTGGTGGCCAATCATTCCTCCGATGAGCATGCCTGGTTTGTGGAAAGCCGGAAAGGAAA
>JAGCBO010000016.1 GCA_017652125.1 Clostridia bacterium
TCTGATCGGCCGGATTGAGCCGAAGGCAGACCGGAAGGAGAAAACGCTTACGGTGCAGAATATATGGCTGGAACCCGGCATCCGCCGCACAAAGAAGCTCTCCGGGCAGATCGACCGGGCGGTACAGCGGCTGGCCCGATTCAACGGCTGCAGGGTTCCGTGAACGGTTTCACTGCCATCCGGCCCCGCCCGTGCGTATCAAGAAGAGAAGCATCCGGCCGGATAACGGCCGGCAGAACGCAAAATGCTGACACTCAAGGCAGGGAGGAATTCCATGAACAATCAGGAATTATGGGAAATCGTCAACCCCGTTTTCAACACGGCAAAATCATGCGTCCAGATCGACGCCGCATCGGGAGATGAGGATTCAAAGCAGCTTCTCGGAGCGCTGGGCTTTGAACCGTTCGGATCCCAGACGTCAAAAAAGCCGATTCCGCCTGAACTGGCGGAACAGGTCAAGCGTCTTTTCCCCGCCTACATGATTCTCCTGGAAACCCGGTTCCAGACCATGAACCGCCTGGCGGAAAGCCGTCCGGCCTGCCAGATTGCCGACCTGCCCTGCGGATACACGGCCCGCGGCATCCGTATGTCACGGCAGGGGCGGGTTTACTACGGTCTCGATCTTCCCGCCGTGATTGATACCATCCGGCCCGCGGCAGCCAGCCTGATTGGGGAAAACAGCAATATCCGTTATTGTGCCGTGGACGCGACCAACTATGATTCACTGAAGAAAGCCTTCCCGGATACCGCGCGTAACCTCATGTTCACAACGGAAGGCCTCCTGATGTATTTTAACCAGTCCGAGCTGGAAGAAGTTTTTTCCGCCGTCCGCCGCATCCTGCAGCAATACGGGGGCAGCTGGGTGATCGCGGACCGGGCCTATTTCCTGTATGACAAGGAAGTGGTAGCGGCTTCCCTGAAACACGATCCCCGGCTGACCGCGCTGTATTCGGCCGTCACGAAACAGGCGGCGGCCACCACGGCGGATGTGACGTTCAACAACAACGTTTTCTTTGATCCTGACGATGAAAAAGTCAGAGCCTTTATCCGGAGCATGGGTTTTGAGCTGACCGAAGTCTGCATGGCGGACTTCCTGCCGGATCAGCTGGGAGCCCTCGGCGGCGACCAGGAAGCGGACGAGGCGGTCAGAAAAGTGTTTCAGAAGATGATGTTCTGGGAGCTGACTGTCAGGCAGGCGGCAGACAAAAGTCCGGCCTCCGACGACAAAAACCTTCCGTTTGCCGCGGAAGGACGGGTGGAGGACGGTGTCTTCCGCATCAGCATTCAGGGCCGCATGGACACCATCACCGCGCCGGAGCTTCTGAAGCTGTTCCAGGAAACGGAAGAGAAAATCCGGGCCATTCATGTGGATGTCAGCCGGATGGAATATGTATCCTCCGCCGGACTGAGGGTCCTGCTGATGATGTATAAAAGTCTGGAAGACAAAGAACTCTTCGAAATGACCGGCGTCAATGAAGCAGTTCGGGAAATCCTTGAAACGACCGGTTTCGATCAGTTTTTACTGTAATACGATTCCGCTTCCGTCAGTTTCCGGAAGGCGGAAAGCGAGCGCCGCACCTTTTCCGTATCGGTGCAGTAGGCAATCCGGAAATGCCCCCGGGAGTCCGAAGGTATCGCAGGGAACCACCACAATCCCGTAAGCCAGCGCCCTGCGTGAAAACTGCCCGGCATCCCCTTCCGGCGCCCGGGGCGTCATATAGAACGTACCGCCGGGCCGGACAATGTCAAATCCCATTTCCGTCAGTCCTTCATACAGAAGGTTCATATTGGTCTCATAAACGGAAAGATCCGCCGTCAGATCGCAGCACTCTGCCGCGATCAGCTGCATCAGGGCTGTCGGGCAGTTATGCCCGAGGCCCCTGGATACCTGTCCGCACATGGCCGCCAGTTCGCGGCTGACCCCGCTTTCCGGATTGACCGCCACATACCCGATGCGGTCCCCCGGCATGGACAGGGACTTGGAGAAGGAATAGCAGGTGATGGTCCGGGGCCAGAACCGGGCGGGATAGGGCTGCGTCCTGCCGTCGAAGACAATCTCCCGGTAAGGTTCATCGGAAATCAGCCAGATCTCATGGCCGAATTCCCGCTCCTTCCGATCCAGCACCCCGGCAAGCTCTTTCAGGGTCTCTGTGGAATACATGGCGCCGGAAGGATTGTTCGGACTGTTGATCAGCACGGCCTGCACGTCTTTCGTAAAGAACTGCTCCAGCCGTTCGAAATCAATCTGAAAAGCCTTCAGATCCGGCGGAACCACTTCCAGCCGGCATCCCGCCAGCGTGACATAGGGCCGGTACTCCGGAAAATGCGGCGCAAAGGTCAGAATGGTATCCCCCGGTACGGTCACCAGGCGGAAGGCATGCGCGAGGGCGCCGCCGGCGCCGCTGGTCGGAAAGATATCATCCCCCGTATAGGGAAGACCGAACCGCCTGCTGAGGCTGGCGGCAAGCTTTTCCTTCACCTGAGGCAGGCCCAGGGTCGGGCTGTATCCGTGCACCAGGGACGGATGATCCCGAAGCAGCCGTACGGCGCACTCCGTCACCGCTTCCGGAACGGGAACCGACGGATTGCCCAGACTGTAATCAAAAATCTCCTCCGGCCCATCTTTCTGCCCTGCCATCCGGGTTGCCAGCTCGCTGAGCTCCCGGATCACGGATTTCCGGCCCAGCATGGAACGGTATGTTTCATTGATCATCGCCGCTGCTCCTTGATTCCGGAAGGATGACAAGCTCTTCCTTCCGGACTTTTTTTGCTTCCTGCGTGCCTTCAATATGGAAGGCGTTCAGCGCCGGATGCTCCGGTTCGGCCAGGGAAAGGATCAGATAGCTGGCGCCGCTGTCATTGGCCAGGCGCTGATCCTCCTCCGAAGGCCTGGAGGGCGTCTCCGGATGGGAATGCCAGTTGCCCAGGGGCTTCAGTCCCTCCGCCCGCATATCCCGGACGGCTGCCAGCTGTTCCCGGGGATCGATCGTAAAATGCTCGTTGGTATGATCCGTATTGGTCAGATAATAAACCTTCCGGATTTCCCGGCTGCCGTCCGGCTGATCCTCCCCGGCAATCAGTCCGCAGGCCTCCTCCGGGGCAAGCTCCCGTGCATACCGGGTCATGGCGTCAAAATCGCTCTGCCGTATGGTGATTCTCATCGTCGCTTCATTCCTGTCCGCCGCCCGGCTTCAGATCGCAGGCGGCCTGTTCATAATCAATCAGTTCCGTAATGGTGGGCGTGTCGGAGCAGACGGCGCAGCCCTTCCCCCTGGGGGGAAGCTTTACCTTATGGAACTCCATTTTCAGCGCGTCATAGGTCAGCAGGTATCCGACGAGCAGCTCTCCTGCTCCGGTCAGATACTTAACGGCTTCCATCGCCTGGAGGCAGCCGATGACCCCGGCCATGGCGCCGATGACCCCGGCCTGTTTGCAGGTGGGCACGGCATCCTTGGGCGGCGGGTTTTTGAAAATGCAGCGGTAGCAGGGTCCCTGCCCCGGGATGATCGTCGTCAGCTGTCCCCTGAACCGGATGATTCCGGCATGGGAGAAGGGTTTCCCGGCCATGACGCAGGCATCGTTGATCAGGAACTTGGCCGGAAAGTTATCCGTTCCGTCCAGGATAAAATCATAATCCCGGATCAGATCCATGATATTGGCCGCGGAGACAAACTCATGATAGGTGTTCACGGTGATGTCCGGGTTGATGGCGCGCATGGTTTCCGCCGCTGACTCCACCTTCTTTTTCCCCAGGTCGGGCGTGGTATGGATCACCTGCCGCTGCAGGTTGGAAAGATCCACCACATCCGCGTCCGCGATCCCGATGGTGCCGACGCCGGCCGCGGCCAGGTACATCGCCGCCGGAGCGCCGAGCCCGCCGGCGCCGATGATCAGCACCTTTCCGTTCAGCAGTTTTTTCTGACCTTTCACGCCGATCTCCTTCAGGATGATATGGCGTGAATAGCGTTCCAGCTGTTCATTCGTAAAAGCCATTACCGTCCGCCTCCCATGAAGTAAAGGAATTCGACTTCATCGTTTTCCTTCAGTACGTGCGTGTCAAAAGTGCCGGATTCGATAAACTCCTCGTTGACCGACACCGTCACATACATCGGCATCTCCACCTTCTCCTGTTCAATCAGCTGCGCGACGGTAATTCCCTCCGCCACTTCCTTCTTCTCGCCCGCTACCGTAATGATCATGATTCCGTTCCTCCTGTTCTTTCTATTCTGTTCTGTCTGTCCGGAGCGCTTTTCCGGATCAGCTGCCCGCTTCGACCGCCTGGCGGAAATCCGCAATCAGGTCCTCCGGATCCTCGATCCCCACGCTGACGCGCACCGTGTCATCAAACACACCCGCCGCTTCCCGTTCCTGCACCCCGGACCGGATATACAGCGTGGAGGCCGGATGGATCACCAGCGTGCGCACATCGCCGATATTGCTGGCGATGGCTGCGTATTTCAGGGCGTTGATGATCCGGTAGGCCCTCTCCCGCGATCCCGCCCGGAAGTTCAGAATGCCGCCGAAGCCGCTCATCATGCCTTTGGCCAGCGCATGATCCGGATGCTGCTCCAGACCCAGGTAACTCACCTGGATTCCCGGCATCCCGGCCAGGGCACGGGCCAGCGCGTCCGCGTTGCCGCAGATCCTTTCCATTCTCAGCCCCAGGGTTTCGGAGCCGATATAGCTCAGGAAGGCATTCATCGGCGCCATACATCCTCCGAGGTTTTCCCACAGATCCGTCCGCAGACGGACCATGAAAGCACGCCGGCGGAATTTCCGGAATTCAGCCATGGCGGCGTGTTTTTCGAAATTCCAGTCGAACTTTCCGCCGTCCACGATGATCCCCCCGATGGCATTCCCTCCGCCGTTGATATATTTGGAGGAGGAATGAATCACGGCGTCCGCGCCCTTTTCCAGCGGCCGGATCAGCCAGGGGGTAGCCGTCGTGCTGTCCACAAACAGCGGAACGCCCGCCTCGTGGGCCGCCGCGGCCACGGAAGGAATATCCAGCACCTGCTGGGCCGGGTTGCTGATCACTTCTCCGAAGACCAGCCGCGTTTTATCCGTGATCAGCGGGCGCACACCCTCTCCGGTCATCTTCTCCGCGAAGACCGTATGAATCCCCAGCTGTTCCAGGTCATGGAAAAGATCGATCGTGCCGCCGTACAGACCGCGGCCGGCGATGATTTCATCCCCGCTCCGGCATACGGCCAGAATCGCCGCGGTCAGCGCCGCCATGCCGCTCGCGCAGGCCACGGCCCCCTGGCCGTGTTCGAGCGCGTTGATCCGCTGTTCAAAGGCGGTGACGGTCGGATTGCCGATCCGGGAATAGGCATACCCCGCCTGCTTGTGCTCAAACACCCGCTCCAGATCCTCCATCCGCTCATACCGGAAGGCATTCACCTGGGCCACGGGCGGCAGCGTTCCGCCCTGAGGAAAACCTTCCGTGCCATGCAGCAGCGCGGTGGTAAACCCGGTTTCACCCATGATCCTTCTCCCCCCTTCAGGCTTTTCCCGTCTCCGGGTCCAGCAATTCCTTCAGCTTTTCGCGGAGAAACCGCCGCCGGTCCTCCCGGTCCGCGTAGTCCCGCTTCGCCTGTTCCCTGTATTCCCCCATCCGGTCGTTGATCCGGCCGATGCCTTCCGGCCAGCAGGTCCTGATCCTCTCCTTCACCAGCTGCGCCACATAGGGGCTTTTTCCGCCGCTGGACACGGAGCAGACCACATCCCCGTCCCGGATCAGCGCCGGAAAGATAAAGCTGCACAGCTCCGGATCATCCACCACGTTCACGGGAATCCGCCTTTCCCGGGCCCCCTCGCTGATCCGGCGGTTCAGTTCCCGCTTCTCCGTCGCCGCCACCACCATTACCCATTCCGCGGCATCCAGGTCGGCTTCCTCAAAGCCGCGGCGTTCATACCGGTCCGCTTCCCGGATCGCTTCCTCCCGGGCTTCCGGCGCGATCAGGGTCACCCGCGCGCCGAAATCCTTCAGCACGCGCACCTTCTTCGTGCCCTCTTCGCCTCCGCCGATCACCAGCGTCTGCTTTCCGGACAGATCCGTCATCATTGGGAAATAAGCCATATTTCTACCTCTTCACAGCCCAGGGAAATACCAGTTCCTGATCCCCGGTATTCTTCAGACTGACTCCCAGCGTCCTTCGCAGCAGTTCCTCCTGCCGCGCAAGCTCCTCCGGCGTCCCGCAGGCGCACAGGGTATGCTCCGCCATCACGCAGATCCTGTCGCAGAAGGAGAAAGTCTGGGGCAGGTCATGGCAGACCGTCACAATCCCGCGTCCTTCCTCCGCCAGGCTTCGCAGCAGGCGGAAGAGGGCTTCCTGCATGCCGGGATCCATATAGGTCGTCGGCTCGTCCAGCAGGATCATCGGCGCGTCCTGCGCAATCACCATCGCCAGATACGCCCGCTGGCGTTCGCCGCCGGACAGGCGGGTCAGCAGGCGGTCCCTGTATGCCGTCACCCCGGCGCGTTCCATCGCCCGCTCCACCTTTTCCCGGTCTTTCTCCGTCATCCGGCGGAGCGCGCCATGCCAGGCATATCTTCCGTGTTCCACCAGGGTCTGCACGTCCATCTGGGCGCTCCGCAGCATCTGGGGCAGATACGCGGCCTTCCTGGCCCGTGCGGCGGGAGTCAGCTCCCGGCACTCCTCCCCGTCCAGCCGGATGCTTCCCCGGTAACGAAGCTGACCCGCCATGGTCCGGAGCAGGGTGGATTTTCCGCTGCCGTTCCGGCCGATCACCGCGGTCACCCGGCCCTCTTCAAAGCGGGCTTCCGGAATCGAAAACTCTTCCCCCTCCGGATACCCCGTTATCACATCCTTCAGTATGATCACTGCAATCCCAGCCGCTTTCTTCTCCGGAGGAGAGTAGTAATCAGGAACGGCGCGCCCATCAGGCTCAGGATCAGCCCGCAGGGAAGCTCATACGGAAAGGCGGCCAGGCGCGCCAGCGTATCGCACAGCACCAGAAACGCCGCTCCGTACGCCGCGCACATCAGCAGGCTTCCGCGGCTTCTGCCGTGCCGGATCAGGCGAAGCGTGTTCGGAACCAGCAGACCCACAAACCCGATCATTCCGCACATGCTCACCGCGGCCGCGGCCAGCAGCGCCGCGCACAGGATAAATCCGCCACGCACCGCCCGGACGGGCAGCCCCAGTCCGCCGGCGGTTTCATCCCCCAGCGCCATCAGGTCCATGGCTGGGGCAAAAATGGCCGCCAGAAGAATCCCCGCCAGGATCACCGGCGCCGCCAGGGATACGGAGGACACCGTCAGGGAAGCGAATCCGCCCAGCTGAAAGGCCGCCCGGTCCGCCACAGTCTCCGGCTTCAGAGAGATGATGACGTCCGATACCGCCGTGCAAAGCGCGGAGACCGCCACCCCGGAAAGAATGACCGATGTCCGGGACAGCCCGGATACCGCCGAAAGGAAATACACCAGCGCCGTCACCAGCAGAGCTCCGGCAAAAGCCATCAGTCCCCGGGCCGCCGCCTGATACGGAAACAGCAGGGCGGCCAGCAGCGCAAACATTCCCGCGCCGTGGTTGATTCCCAGAATGCCGGGGGACGCCAGCGCGTTATCCAGGCTCCCCTGCAGCAGAAAACCGGAAACCGAAAGGCCCGCGCCCGCGGAGGCGGCCGCGATCACCCGGGGCAGACGGACCTGCAGCACAATCAGGCGTTCGGTGGCGCTGCCCCTTCCCAGCAGCACCTCCAGGGTCCGGCCGGCGCTGACCGCGCTGTTCCCGGCCAGCAGCGCCAGCGCGCAGGAAGCCAGCAGCACAAGCGCCGGGATAACCGCTTTCTTCATTCCGCTCCTCCGGCTTCGGATTCCTCCAGAATCTGCGTCAGCTGCCGGTAGGCCTCCGCCCACCGGGCATTGGGCTTCAGGCCGAAAAGCTCCTTGGCCAGCACATGAAACCGGTTTTCCCTGACGGCCTTCAATGCCGGCCACACCGTACCGGCGGTGAACTTTTCCCGGAATCCTTCCAGGGCTTTCCGGTCATCCCCCCGCGGCACCACCAGGATATAATCGGGATCCGCCGCCGCAATGGCTTCCATGGACAGCTCGTTCCACAGCGCTTCATCGCCGGCGATGTTGACCATGCCCAGGTTGTTCAGCATCTCGCAGGTAAAGTAGTTGTTCTTCTCCGCCTTGCTTTTCGTGGCGGACACATGCAGGAGCAGGTAGCTTTTCCCGGCGAAACGGCTGCCGGCCCGGGTGATCTCCGCCTGGATCTCCTCTTCCACCCGGAGAACGTTCTGCTCATACAGATCCTCCCGGCCGGTACGCCCGGTCAGATCCTTCATCGTGTCGGCATAATCCCGGAAACCGTTGATATCCAGGCCGAGCACGGGTATTCCGATGCCTCTGGCCGCCTCCCCCAGCGCCCGCTGGGCCGGTTCATCCGAAAAGAGGATCAGCAGATCCGGCTCCAGGGCCGCGACGCTTTCCAGACTGACATGATCCATATTTCCCAGGGAAACCGCGTCCGGATTCAGTCCCTGGATGTCCATGGCGTCGTCCGACGTGGCGGTCAGACGGCCTCCGGCCAGGATCCACAGCTCGGCGTTGGACCGGGACAGGGCAATGACCCGTTCTTCTGCCTTCCCCGCCGTTCCCAGGAAAAGCAGCGCCGCGGCCAGGAGAAGCAGTCCCCTTCTCAGTTTATCCTTCATAGGCGCTCCTGACCGCCGCTTCGAGCTGATCCTTTCCGACCCTCTCAATCGTAAACCGGAACCGTTCGCCGCTCAGGGCATTCTCCCGGAAAAAGTCCAGGGCCGCGTCGCACACACGCAGCAGGGTTTCCTGATCCTCAATAAAGGGAATGATGGCCTCTCCCTTATGGATTTTGTTGCCAAACACGCCGCCGAAGCTGACCATGTAGCCCGGCTGCGTATCCCAGGCGTCCGTTGGGCAGGAGAGCGCGCAGCGGCCGCAGTAATTGCACTTTTCCTGATCCACCGCAACCTTTCCGTCCGTCAGGGTGATTGCCTTTTCACGGCATACTTTCCCGCACAGTCCGCAGCTGATGCAGGCTTCCGGCTTCCAGGCCACCTTCAGACCGCCCTTAATGCCCACGTCGTTCTCTTCCGCCTTCAGGCAGTTGTTCTGGCAGCCCGTCACGCCGAATTTAAACTTGTGCGGCAGCTCCTGACCGAAATACCGGTCGTTGAGCACCTGGGCCAGTCCCTCCGTATCCACGCAGCCGTTCGGGCATACCTCCGAACCCTGGCAGGCGGTAATGGTTCTCACCCTCGGTCCGCATACGCCGGGTTTCGCGCCGCCCTCCGCCAGGGCTTCCTTCACCGCGTCAATGTCTTCCAGGCGGATGAAGGGAATCTCGATTCCCTGGCGGGAGGTCAGATGAATGTAGCCGTGCCCGTATTTTTCCGCCACCCGGGTAATGGCCGCCAGCTGCTGAGCGCTGACCTGGCCGCCCACCACCGACAGCCGGAGGGAAAAATGGTTCTTCTGCTTCTGGCGCATGAAGCCGCCTTTTTTCAGGGTTGCGTAATCCGTTGCCATCCTGTCATTCACCCACCTTCCGGATAAACAGTTCATAGGTTCCGTCGTCGTTGGTATAAAGCTTCAGGATCTGATGTCCCTCCTCCTTGACGCTGCGGGGAACATTCAGCACGGGTTCCCCGTCGTTCAGGTGCACCTGCAGGATCTGTCCGTCCTCCAGTTCCTCCAGCGCCACCTTGGTCTTCACAAAGGTCACCGGACAGACCACATCCGTAATGTCCACCCGTTCATCCGCCTGGATTTCATATGCCGCCATTCTCATTCTCCTTCCGCTTCCTCCGTTTCAACGGAGAGCACATTTTCCGGGTTTTCAGCAAAGTATTTTTTCAGTTCCGCAATGTATTTCCCGCCCATTTCGCTCAGCAGGCTGCTGCGTTTGGTGATATACCCGATCTCCATGACGCTGTTCGGATTCTCCCGGTCCTCCCGGAAGGGGATCACCTTGTATCCGTCGCCGTTCAGGTCGCTGGAGATCACGCCGGAGCAGAGGGTATATCCGTTCAGCCCCACCATCAGGTTCAGCATGGTGCTCCGGTCGTTCACCTTCACGGTTCTGGAATAGACGTTTTCCGTCAGGATCTCCTCCGCGAAGAGATCGTCCTGCCCTTCCTGCTCAAAGGAGAGGCAGGGATAGGGTTCCAGCTGGTCCATGCCCAGGGTCTTTTCCCCGGCCAGGGGATGCCCTTCCCACAGATAGACATAGGCGCGGCACCGGACCAGGGGCGTAAAGATCAGGTCCTGTTCCGTCATCATCCGCTTCAGGACGCGCTGGTTCAGGCTGGACATATACAGCACCCCGACCTCGCTCCGGAGCGATCCGACGTCCGTCAGCACATTCCGGGTCTGGGTCTCCCGGATGGCAAAGTCGAACTGCTTCATGTCATACTGCCGGGCCATTTCCACAAAGGCTTTTACCGCGAAGGAATAGTGCTGGGCGGAAACCCCGAATTTCCGCTTGTAATCCCCCTCCTCCGCATACTTGTGCTGCACCGCGGTATAATGCCGGTACAGTTCCCGCAGATCCTTCAGCAGCTCGGTTCCCTCCGGCGTCGGAAGAATCCCCCGGTAGGTCCGCAGAAAAATCGTGACCCCCGTTTCCTTCTCCAGCTCCCGGATGGCGCTGGTCAGGGTGGGCTGGACGATGAAGAGCTTCTCCGCGGCCTTGTTCATGGATCCGTATTCCTCGACAGTCAACGCGTACAGGATCTGCTGCAGGGTCATGGCCGCTCCTTTCCGGCCGTTTCCGCGAGGAGGGCATCCAGCTCGTTCAGCACTTTCAGGCTCAGGGGAATCCCGCTTTCCATCCGTTCCGCGCGGCGGCGGAACTCCTTTTCCCCGGCGACAAGGATCCGTTCCTCTCCTTCCGCCGGCCGGGCCGCGTGAATCTCATCGATCAGCCGCTGCGCCGCTTCCCGGATCTCCCCCGCGTCGCCGAAAAGCTCCGGGTCGACCGCGTAAAAGGCATGGCTGGTATCGCCCTTATCCTGCTTATGCATGGCCGGGATCCCTCCGGAAAGGACGCTGGTCATCAGTTCGCAGATCATGGCGAACCCGTAGCCCTTGTATCCGGCCATTTCCTCTCCCGCGCCCCCGGCGGGCAGAATACCGCCTCCCCGTTTCTCCCGGATGTCCCGCAGCACCTCCCCCGGGCTGCGGCTGACCTTTCCCGTATGGCTGACGGCCCAGTCGCAGGGCAGCTCCTTTCCGAGCTTGTCATACAGTTCCAGCTTGCCCCGGGTCACAACGGTGGTGGCCGCGTCAAACAGGAAGGGCTGCTCCCCGGCCGGAAAAGCGACCGCGATGGGATTGGATCCCAGCAGCGCCTCCGCGGAAAAGGTCGGCACCATGATCGCCTGGGTATTCGTCATGGTCACGCCGATCAGCCCCTGTTCCGCCGCCTTCAGGGCATAGTAGCCGGCAATCCCGAAGTGATTCGAGCGCCGGACCTGCACCATGCCGATGCCCGAAGTCCGGGCCTTTTCGATGGCCAGCCCCATGGCTTTTTCGGAAACCAGCTGCCCCATGGCGGACCGCGCGTCCAGCAGAGCGGATACCGGCGTTTCCTTCAGGATCACCGCTTCCGCCTTCCGGTCCACGATCCCCTCCCGGACCAGCTTCACATATTTCATGATTCTGGAAATGCCGTGGCTTTCCACCCCGAACAGGTCCGCCGCCAGCAGCACGTCCGTGATGGTCCGGCTCTCCTCCGGGGAAAAACCCAGCCCCCGGAAAACGGCTTCCGCCTTTTCCCGGTAGTCCCGGACGGAAATCACGCCGTATCCGGTCCGCTCCCCGTCTGTCACGCCGCGCACCCCCTTTTCTTTCGTCCGCGTCCCGTTTCCGGGCTCAAATGGAGTACTCCTCCGGCAGCTCCTGTTCGCCGTAGAATTCCCGGAACACGCGGGCCCGCAGCAGCGCGAAATCCCCGCTGGTGCGGATCCGGGGCTCCGGCAGCTCCACCCGGATCACCTTGCTGATCACGCCCGGTTTGGCGGACATGATGATCACCTTGTTGCCCATGTAGATCGCTTCGTCGATATCATGGGTCACCAGCACGGTGGTCATGCGCTCCTGCTTCCAGATCCGGATGACCTCCTCCTGCAGGTTCATCCGGGTAAAGGCGTCCAGGGCGCCGAAGGGCTCGTCCAGCAGAAGCACCTCGGGCCGGTTGATCAGCGTCCGCGCAATCGCCACGCGCTTCTGCATCCCCCCGGAAAGCTGGCTGGGCAGCGCCTTTTCAAAGCCGTCGAGCCCGACCAGGCGCATATACTCCGCCACCAGTTTCTTCTTCTGATCCCGGGGAAACTTTTCCGGCAGTCCGAAAGCGATGTTCTTCTCCGTCGTGTCCCAGGGCAGCAGCCTGGATTCCTGAAACAGCACTCCGACGTCCACGGAGGGCTTCTCCACTTTTTTTCCGCCGATCCGGACCTCTCCCTCGTCCGGGAAATCCAGTCCGGCAATCAGCCGCAGAAGAGTGGATTTTCCGCATCCGCTGGCGCCGATGATGCTGACAATATCCCCCGCGTCAATGGTCAGGTCAATATCCCCGAGCACCTCCAGCGTCCGCCCTTCCATCCGGAAGCTTTTCTTCGCGTGACGGATGGAGATCTCCCCGCCGGTCTGCTTCGCTTTTTCCGTCATTCTTATTTTCCCTCTTCCGCGTTCTCATGATTCCGGGCGCGGGCCTTCCGCAGCCGCGCGGAGGCTTCCCGGATCGCTTCCGCGATCTGCGGCGCGCTTTCCGCCTGTTTCTTCTCCACGACCACCGGCCATTCCCGAATGATCCTCTCGGACAGCTCCCGGATCATGGCCTCCTCATCCGGCGTCTTCCAGTCTCCGGGCACGTCCGTCAGATCATACAGCAGCAGGGTCTCCGTGAAATCCTTCAGCCAGGCCTCCTCCTTTCCCGCCAGCAGGAACTGAACCAGCAGGCCGAAGGCGACCTTCTCCCCGTGCATCCGGTGCCGGCTCTGGGGAATCCGGGTCGTGGAGAAATAATAGGAATGCGCAAAACCCCGGTAAGCCTTTCCCGCGGCAAAGCTGCCGGTGGCGCCCGTCAGGTAGAAAATGGCGTCCGTCACATGCTGCCACTGTTCCGGCGTTCCGCCGCCCCGGTAGACCTCCGGCCCTTCTTCCCGGAGCAGATCCAGGGTCAGCCGCGCCGTCGTCACGTCGTGCCGCAGCACCAGGTCCCCCGGATCCGCGGCAATCAGCGGTTCAAACTCATACCATTTGGCCATGCTGTCCAGAATGCCGGAAGCCAGGGTGCGCCGTGGCGCCCGGGCCAGAATTTCGGTATCCGCCAGAATCAGCCGGGTGTTTTCCCGGTTCCACTGAATCCGGTCAAAGCTCCCCTCCGCGTCGTACAGGATGGATCTTGCCGCCCAGCAGGCGCAGGTGGCCGCGATGGTGGGCAGCGCGGCGACCGGAAGCCCGCACAGGTTGCCGGCGGCCTTCGCGGCGTCGATCACCCGCCCGCCGCCGATTCCCAGCACCGCGTCCGCCTTCGCGCCGTACGCTTCCCAGGCGTACTGCCGCACCGCCTCAACGGTCGGATACCCGGTCATGATCCGGACCTCCGGAACGCAGTGCCGCGCCGCCAGGCTGGCGGTCACATCGGCGCCGGTCTTTTCCCAGGCGGTCTTTCCCGCCAGGATGAAAATCCGGGAACCGTATTCCGATAGATATTTTCCCGCTTCCTTCCGGATCCCGTATTCGTTGAGATACGTCTCCGGAGCTTTTACTGTTACCATATCCGCTTCCCCCTCACCGGCTCCAGTACAGCAGCTTCCGCTCCAGGCGGCTGGTCAGCCAGTCAATGGCCAGGCCGATCAGTCCGATCACCGTGACGCCGACAAACATCAGCGGCGGCTGGGACAGCTCCCGGCCGTACTGAATCAGGAAGCCTACGCCGGAGCTGGCCGCGATCATCTCCGCCGTCACCACACAGGACCA
>JAGCBO010000135.1 GCA_017652125.1 Clostridia bacterium
CTCCAGCGTCGCGTTGTCTGCGTATTTCCGCAGCAGGATCACCCTGGCCCTCTCATCGTGTACATACTCCGCGACGATCTCACGGAGACGGCTGTTCGTGTACTCCATCAGCCACCTCCGTCACCGCCGGTTTCCCCTGAAGGTTGTTCAATGTGTTCAGCCAGTCTTTTGTCCTCGACGTGTATCCGCTCACAAAGATGATGATCGCCGCGACCATCGCAAGCACGGAAACGATCGCCACGATCGCGATGTTCCTGTTCGCGATCTCCAGGTGCATCATCATCGTCTCCGCCTGGTGTTTCGGTATCATCGGCGTGTCCCTGTTGTCTCCGTCCATGCTTCCTTTTTCTCCCTTCTTATCCTTCCGCCTGGTTTTCCTTCGCCTTGTTGTACTGCATCGTGCTGATGCCCAGCAGCGCCCCCAGGAACGCGTCCACCGCCGTGATCGTCCCGACGATCTCCTCCGCGAAGGGGAAATTCCAGATCCGCGCCAGCGCGAAGTACAGCGTTCCCAGCGCCGGCAGCAGGATCTGCGCGATGAATTTCAGGATGTCGTAAACCTTGTTGCTCATTTTCATGTGTTCCCTCCGTTCTGTATCTGTTCATGTTCCGCGGCGTACTGGGCCGCCTTTGTCGCCCGCTGCGCCATGTAGTCGCTCAGGGCCGTGATCTGTTCCCGCAGTTTGTCGTGGTCGTTTCCTGAAACAAAATGGAGCATCAGCGCCATCTGGCTGTTCAGCAGATGCCCCATGTCGTCGCTCTGAAGGTCGAAACGCTTGTCCCCCAGCTGAAGCCGGGCCTCCACTTTGCTCATCCTCCCTTCCAGTTTCGCCACCCTGTCCCTGACGGAAATCTTTTTCCATGCTTCCCATCCTTTGACCAATGCAACCAGGACCCCGGAAACGGCCACCACCAGCGCGATCACATATAAAATACTGTCGAACGTGATCCCCGCCTCCGGGAGTTTGACCTCCGGCATATCACGCGACCCCCTTCTTCTTTTTCTTCTGAAATTTCGGACACCATACACAAACCTGTCTCAGCTTCCGCCCGCTCGCCCCGGCGCAGCTCCCGCCGTCCCGGTCGAACGTGAAGCACCAATGGATCTCCGTTTTTATCCGGTTTTCCCCATCGCTTTGTCCAGCGCTTCCCATGTTTTCGCCCCCACGATGCCGTCCACTTTCAGTTTTTTGTCCTTCTGGAACGCTTTCACGGCCTTCAGCGTGTTCGCGCCGAACTTGCCGTCCGCACCGGTTTTTCCGACGTCATAGCCCAGGCTGATCAGGTCCTTCTGCAGCTCTTTCACCGCGCTCCCGCTGCTCCCTTTTCGGACCGTCTTGTGCTTCGCCGGTTTCGGTTCCGGCGGCGTCGGTTCCGGCGGCACCGGGATGTCCCCGTCCTCGCAGGCCGGCAGCGCCCAATGCGTCCATTTTTTGTTTCGCTTCGTGAAATGCTGGACGCCGCTACTGCACTCGACGGTCTCGCCTTTGTAGCCCAGGCCGGTGTGTGACATTTTGCTTTTGTTGTCTTTGCTCTGAACGAACAGACACACCAGCCGGTCGTCCGGGCAGCTGCTGATCGTTCCCTTCGCCGCCCAGTTCGCTTTGTTGTTCCATTGTGTCGTCGCCCCGGCGCCGTTCAGCTTCCAGCCGTACACTTTTAACAGGATCCAGTACGTGAACCCCCGGCAGTCAAAGAAAAGGACCCGCTCCTTTTTCGGGTACCATTTGCACCCGTCGCAGGTCTTTTTTCCGTCAAAATTCTGGCATTTTGTCTTGATCGTCGGATGTGCGGATGAATACCGCGCCCGCCGGTTCGCCGGGGTGCATTTCTCCCCGCGCCCGGCGTAAACATACGGCCAGCCGACGCAGAGGAGCGCGGTCTTCCAGGCCGCGTCCCTGGGCGTCATCCCTTCGCTTTTCATTTGCGCGATCTGCTGGTCCACATATTCCGCTGATTTCATTCTTTCCCTCCTTTCTCGGTGGTTTATTGGTCACAATTAATTATTCACAGCAAGTATTAGTAAATCTTGTTTGCTATATTATCAGCAATCAACTCATTTCCTTCCGGTTTCGGATGTGTTCCGTCTGTCGAATAGAAATAATACGATCTGTTGTACTTATTCATGCCGATTTCATAATTATTGATGACAGGCAAATGGTATTCTTCACCGACTTCGATTGTTTTATCAACAAAATCC
>JAGCBO010000136.1 GCA_017652125.1 Clostridia bacterium
GGTTATGACGAAGGGGTTCCACCTGTTCCCATACCGAACACAGAAGTTAAGCCCTTCAGTGCCGATGGTACTTGACTGGTAACGGTCCGGGAGAGTAGGTCGCCGCCGGATTCCAATAGCAGCCCGCTTGCGGGCTGTTTTTTTATGTCAGAAGGATACAGGCTGTACCGAAGAGAAGCTGGGCAATATAATAGGTGGAAATAATCAGCCAATCCACATAGCGCGGGGTCCGGAACAGGAGCCGGCGGGCCCAGAAGGTATCGCTGAACAGGAAGAAGCCGCCGGCGGCCGCCATCAGGTAACCCGGAAGGGAATAGGAAGAAACGCCTCCGGCGATTGCGCAGGCGCCCATAGCGCAGAGTATGATTCCGTAGACAGCAAAGAGAGAAGCCTTTTTCTCCCCCTGCTTTTTCCACTGCCTCAGGAGCATAAACAGGAAAAACAGAAGCAGAATGAAACAGACAAGATGCGCAACGGAAATGGGATACAGCTGGGTCAGGAAAGCGATATACCCGAGATGACCGGCCATAAAAAGGGCGATTCCGATCGGAAAGCTGAATTCCAGCAGAATGTCCGCCGCCAGGTGAAACGACATGCCGGCTACCAGAATCCAGCAGCGCTGATCCAGCCTGATCGCGGAAACAAGCACCAGCATGAGAGCGCAGGCGGTTCCCAGCGCTTTGAAAGAACAGGAGAGAACGGGGTTCAGCGACTTTTTATAGTACATGAAAAGCGGCATGCAGACCCCGAGACAAAGGACAGAAGCACAGAGACTCCAGAGCATGTTATATCCTCCTTTCAAACGGATTGCGGTTCACTGCGCGCAGGACAGTTTCCGGCGGATGATCCGGTATTCTCATGTTTCGGGAATCCAGGGCATCAGATACATATGCACATACAGGGACGGATTATTATAGGTATAATGATAGGAAAAAACAGCGTTTTCCTCCCGGTCCCGTTCGTCCTCCGGAACAAGCGTCAGATTATCCTTTTTCGGGGCGGAAGGATCATAGTCCCGGACATACATCCGGATGGCGTGGGTGGCTTTCTTATGCGTGGCATCGCCGGGAGAGGAAACGTTTCCTTCGATCGTGGTCACACGGTACCGGCCGTCCGGCAGCTTTTCCACATCATAAACCAGGCCGACATGATACAGCGGGGTCAGACCGGCAAACTTCGTATCCCGGTTTCCGAAGACACAGATAAATCCTTTCTGCGGGATCATGGTGGTGCGGTTCATCCGGGAATAGCCCGTGACCAGCTTGCCGACGCCGGCTTCATTGACATGCACTACGCCTTCCGCATCCCCGACCGGAGTTTTCTTCCAGGACTGCTGCGGAATACCGACTTCCAGCGTACACCAGGTAATAAAACCGCCGCACCAGCCATAGCCGGTTTTGGAACCGTTCCAGTCCGTATATTTATTCCGCTTTTTCAGCTCATTGCCGTCTCCGGCTTCCCATTCGGCATAGGCCAGGTCCAGCAGCTGCTGAATCTGGTCCGGCACCTGGGTAACGACTTCCTCCGTGATCTGCAGCGGCGCGGGGGTCGGCGTGGCCGCCATGGCGGAAGACGCCCCCAGGCACAGGAAAACCATGACCATGAACCAGGAGAAGAAACGTTTCATGATGTAATCATCCTTTCCGTATTTCAGCGCACCGTTCATCGGAGAAACCGGCGGAATCAGTCCGTTTTTCCGGAGGTCTCCCAGTGCGGATGGATTTTCAACCAGGCAAACAGATCTCTGGCGATCAGAGCGGCCGCAGCGTTTTCGGCCGATGGTTCGGCCGGATCCGCATTCGGATCCTCCACCAGAACCGTGACCGCCCAGGGCAGATCCGGCTGCCTGTTGAAGGCGGTACACCAATGATAACGATGAGAGCTCCCGCTTTCATCCGATTGCGTCGCCGAACCGACAGCCGCATAGATATTCAGAACCGGATCCGTGAGCATTCCGGCTTCTTCAGAGGCCACGGATGCCTTCATCGTACTCCGGATGCTGTCCGCCTGCTCCGGTGAACAATACTGCCCCAGAACGGAGGGAGAAAAACCGGAAACCACCGCTCCGGATGCGTTCGTCACCTCGCGGATGATCCGGGGCTCAGGCATCCGGCCGCTTTCGGCAGCGGCACAGGTCATCAGACAGAGCTTCAGCGGAGTGACCAGGGGATAGACAGATGGATCTGCTTCCAGATCACGATAGAGGGTGGTAGCTTTCAGCTGCAGTTTCTGCGGTTCAGGGAATACGGCGGCCAGAGAACCCAGGGGAAAGGCTTTTCCGGTAACCCGGTTCAGCAGCGGCTGATCCGCCGCCTCCCGAAGCGATTCCGCCTGTTCCGGCGTGATCTGCTGCGGATCAAAGGTCGGAAGGGAGGCCATCGCAGCGATTTCTCCGGTATCATACCGGATCACCACCGCACAGCACGGACGCCCGGCTGTTTCAGGATGCGCGGCCGCGGAACGAAGAATCTGTTCACACAAATCTCCGGAAACCGTCAGCGTCAAATTGCTGCCGACGCGTTCCTGCTTTCGGATCAGGCGGCTGATTGCATCCAGCAGTCCGGGCCGGAAGCCATACAGAAGGGAGGCGTGAAGGGTTTCGACCCCGCCGGGAATCAGACCGCAGGTTTCCCCGAGCAGATGCACGAGGGAGGCTCTGCGCTCCGCAGGTTCCGTATAGACGCGGACTCCGTCCTTTGAAGAGGCCAGGAGCGCGCCCGTCCGGTCCGTAATATTCCCGGGGGTTACGGTTTCCTTCAGTTCGTTCAGCAGAGCGGCATCCTCCGGCGCAAAGGATACGGCCGCCGGACGCGAGCCGCGAAGAATCAGAAGCACGCAGAGGGCGCAGAGGAGGATCAGCAGAATGACCGTCATCATTCGGATCCGGTGACGCTGAAGTTTCATTCGGCCTGACCTCCTTTCCTACAGTCAGTCATGTACGGGTTTCCGTTCGTATTATGAAGATCCGTCAATGGGCCAGCATGGCCAGATGCTCATCCTCATCCAGATCTCTGTTGTTTGAGGTCAGCTGCCCCGCAATCCAGCCCACGGCAAAGAGATCGGTGACATAAACCAGCGGATCCGGAGAGAGGAGCGGAAAGCCTGAGGCCGGAACCGGAATCAGGCCGGAAAGCGCGCAGAGAGAGAGAACCGCCCGAATTCCGGGCAGCAGGATGAGCCCCGCGGTCTGCAGGGCAGGAAGCTCCCGCCGTGCAAGGAGGGCTCCCGAGGCGGAACGGATCAGGAGGAACGCATACAGAAGGATCAGGCCGATGAGGAAGAGGATTCCGAACTGCTCCGAAAGAACGATCAGCGGCCAGATCACCGGGGGATCCGCCGCGGGAAGCGCGCTTCCCAGTCCGGGACCCGAACCGAACAGCCCGCCGGAAAAAGCGGCAGCCAGTTCGGAAACGGAAAGCCGCGGAAGCTGCTGCAGCGCCATGGAGGGAAGAAAAAGCGCTCCAGCGATCCATCCGGCCGCACCGGAGAGGAAAGAAAGAATCCCGGTCAGCCAGCTGCCGGAGGCGATCCAGAGCAGAAAGGAGCCCGTCAGCGTCCATCCCGCGGCGGAAGCCCAGTTGCCGGAAATCAGCAGCGGCGCCAGGCCCGCGAGATACAGGAGAAGCCCCAGGCCGGCCTGCCGGTTCCGGCCCAGAAGGCAAAGAGGAAAAAGAAGAAAAACACAGGCTGAATAACCTGTATCCACGGGCAGAGCAAAAACGAAGGGCAGCAGCAGCGCCACGAGCGCAAGCACGCCCATTCCGGCGGAAAAAGCGGTTTTCCCTCCCGACGAGGAGGAAAGCGCCAGCGAGAACAGCATCAGAAAACAGCCGGCCGCCAGCTGAATCAGCATGAATAAAAGCCGGTCGGGGATCCAGAGCGCGGTCAGAAGCAGCAGGATTCCGGAGATAAAATGGGTAAGGGTTAACAGAATCCGGTCCATTCCCACCAGCACGGGGAACAGAAGCCCGCTGATCAGGCAAAAGGCCGGCCAGGCGGCGGCCAGCGTATACAGCCGCCAGTCTCCTTTCCGAACCGCGAGAAGCAGAAAAGAAAGGGCAAAAAAGAGAACAGGAACCATCAGAAGACCGCGGGCAGCGGGTTGTTTACGTTTTCGGCTCATTCACTCCAGTCCTCCTTCCAGCGGTCGGAACGGCGCGGGGACCGGGAGGAGGCCGCGGGCGCGGGAGGCGTGAGGGCCGCGGGATCCGGAGAAGATGAAGGCGCCGGAGAGGCCGCGGGCGGCGGGAAGGCCGCAGAATCCGGAAAAGGTGAAAGCGCCGGGGAGCCCGCAGAGGCATCCGGAACGGCTGGAGCAAAGGAAAACGCGGGATCACCGGGAGGTACGGGAGAGGAAACCGGCGGAATCCAGGGAGCGGGGGAAGGCGCGGAAGCGGAAAAAGCCATTTCCGCACGGGCGGATTCGGCGGGGGAAAGAGCGGCGAAAACCAGAAGGCGCAGCACGGCACCGCCGACCGTCAGAAAGGAGCCATGGGTCAGCGGCGCGTTGCGCGGATCGGAGCGGGCATCCAGCGAAAGCTGATTAACCATCACTTCGCAGCCGCGGCGGGGCCGGATCAGCAGGCCGACCCCATCCTCCCAGGAAAAATCCAGGTGATGCTTGCGGACGCCGGAGCAGGGAACCACCAGATCACAGGAGCGGATCGCGCCGAGCACGCCTTCCCGGGGAACGGGAAGATAGGTATCCGCCGGAAAGTCCTCATTTCCGGTCACAACGATCAGTTCTCCCACCGTCCCGGCGCCGGGCAGGCCGTGCAGCCGATCCTTCCGCTCCCGGTTTGCCGTGATCAGGACGGCCAGCGTCCGCAATACCATGAACAGGAGCAGCAGCAGAAAAAGATAACGCGCAGCCAGGGAAAGGATTTCAAAAAGATCCCGGGATACGCTGAACATGATTTCATCTTCCTTTCGCAGCGGAGGTTACAGATCAGCAGGGGAAATCCAGGCTTCCCAACGGGCGGCGGGATAATTATCCCGGATGATCCGGGCAATGATCCTGCGCTCTCCTTCCTGCATGAAATCTCCGTAACGGGTATACAGCACCCGGAGGGCTGAGAAGGATCCTGTTTCCATACAATAGGCATGCAGGGCTTCATACTGAACGGAATAGACTCTGAGATCATCGAAGAGAACGCCCATCACGTCATCCGCGGCATCCTTCAGCTCCGCGGTGCGGATCCGCCTGCGCTCGCCGCTGTCCATTTTCGCGGACATGCCGGGCCCCAGACGGTCGTAAAGCAGATTGAACAGATGATCCTCCAGCCGGGCGGCCAGGGCGGAAAAAGAATCCTTATAAGGAGAATAGGCGTTCAGATCCTGCGCCAGGGGGCCGCAAAAATACGGATCATCCACCAGCGCCGAACCCAGGCGCGGGCACAGCGCCTCCCGAATCTGCCAGGCATCCACCATAACGATACGCCTCCCGCAGGATCTGCTCCTCAGTATTTCTGCCGCTCTTCTCTTCCCGGCGTGATGATTCCCCTGATATGATACCACAAACAGGGCTGAATTCCTATGCCTTTCCATCCGGAAGGGGGAAGATATTACGGATTATTAATTTTCTGAAGCGAAAAAAGAAAAATCAGAAACAGACAGAAAAAAAACAAACGGCAGGAAAAGAAGCAATTCATAAATCTGGTGGATGGGGGAGAGCAAAAACACAAAGGATAGCGGAAAGAGAAAAAGAATTTTTTGCATTTCTCCAAAATTTATCCACAGGCAGGAGGAAGGCCGCAAGCTTGATTTTCCTGCTGCTTTTTGATAATATGATCAGGCCGGTTTGGTCAGATGAATGAATTATCCACAACCCGGTTGGTTATCCACAGCCTGTATTTCCTGAAAAGGTTTATGGACAAACGATCGGGAATGTTGTTTTTTTGCGCTGTCTGAACGGAACAGCGGGCAAAAACAGACTCTTCGGACCGATCCCGGCGAACAGAGGAGGGTCTTCAGGATGGACATGGAGTCACTTTGGGAGAAAACCTGCTCCCTGCTGACGCAGGACATGAATTATATATCCTATACCACATGGGTGGATGATAATATGTATCCGGCGGCTCTGGAGAACGACCGGATGCTGATCTGTGTCAAAATGGAACAGATGATCGGCATGCTCGAAAAGAAATACGGCCCGATGATCACCCAGAGACTGTCGGAAGCCGCCGGCAAACCGATGACCGCCTCCCTGATTACCCGTAGACAGCTGGAGGAGAACGAAAACCGCCAAAGCGCACCCGCTCAGACCGATTCGGGCGATCCCCGGCTGAATCCCAAATATACCTTTGAAAGCTTCGTGGTCGGCAGCGGGAACCGCTTTGCCCATGCCGCCGCGCTGGCCGTTGCCGAAAGCCCGGCGGAAGCCTATAATCCCCTGTTCATCTACGGCGGGGTGGGACTGGGGAAAACGCATCTGATGCAGGCCATCGGTCATTTTATTCACGCAAGCGATCCGAACCGCAGGATTCTCTATATGACCAGCGAAAATTTCACCAATGAGCTGATCAGCGCGATTCAGATGAAGAAAACCTATGAATTCCGGGAAAAGATCCGGAAGGTGGACGTGCTGATGGTGGACGATGTTCAGTTTATCGCCGGCCGGGAAAGCACGCAGCAGGAATTCTTCAACACATTTAACGAATTGCATAACGCCAACAAGCAGATTATTCTGACCAGTGATAAACCGCCGAAGGATATTCAGCGCCTGGAGGAACGGCTCTGCTCCCGGTTTGAGTGGGGACTGGTGGCGGATATCCAGCGCCCGGACGTGGATACCCGGGTGGCGATCCTGCGTGAAAAAACGATGCAGGAAGGCATTGCGGTACCGGACGACGTGCTTCAGCTGATCGCGGGCAAAATCGACAGCAACATCCGGGAACTGGAAGGATGTCTGACGAGACTGGTGGCCTATTCCAACCTGGTTCGGGAACCGATTACCATGGATCTGTGCGAGAAGGCCCTGAAGGAGATCTTTGACCAGAGAAAGCAGAAGCAGATTACGGCGGAGCTCATCATGCAGACAGTGAGCGACTATTACGGGCTGACCATCGGAGAACTGACCGGCCCCACCCGGAAGCGGGAGATCACCGTTCCCCGCCAGATCGCCATGTATCTGACCCGGGAGATGACAGGCATGAGCCTGCCGCAGATCGGGTCGGTTTTCGGCGGCCGGGATCATACCACCGTTATGCACAGCTGCAAAATCGTTGAAGCCAATATGGCGGCCAACGCCAATATCGGACTGGTGCTGGAGGACGTGAAACGCCTGGTCCGGGATTCCCAGTAACGAAAACGCTCATCCGGCGCGCCGCTTTTCATCCCGAGGGAAACCGATCAACAAAATCCACATAGAAACAGGAAACCTTCTGATAAAACCGATTGAACAGGGAGGAAGATTATTGTATAATTCTCCTGTCCCATAACAGACAAGAGGCACAGAAGGAGTATTCATTTATGCTGAAAATCAGTCACTATACGAAGCAGTACAGCTCCGGAGGGCCCAAGGCCGTGGACGACCTGAGCCTCCATATCCGGCCGGGAGAGATCTACGGTTTTCTGGGGCATAACGGCGCGGGGAAAACCACAACCATCAAAGCCTGCTGCGGAATTCTGGATTTCACGGAGGGCGAGATCCTGGTGAACGGTATGTCCATCCGGAAACAGCCGCTGGAATGCAAAAAGATCATGGCCTATATTCCGGATAATCCCGATCTGTATGAATTCATGAGCGGCATTCAGTATCTGAATTTTATCGGGGATGTTTACCGGGTGCCCGCGGACAAAAGGGAAAAGCGCATTGCGGAATACAGCGCGGATATGGGGATTACGGACGCGCTGGCGGAAAAGATCGCTTCCTATTCCCACGGGATGAAACAGAAGCTGGCGATCGTCGCGGCGCTGATGCATGAACCGAAGCTGCTGATTATGGATGAGCCCTTCGTCGGTCTGGATCCGAAAGCGGCTTTTATTCTAAAAAAGTTCATGCGCACTTTCTGCGACAACGGCGGCGCGATTTTCTTTTCCACCCATGTGCTGGATGTGGCGGAGAAGCTGTGTGACAAGATCGCCATTATCCGGGGCGGGAAGCTGCTGGCCGACGGCGATATTGAAACCGTAAAGGGCAACGAGAGCCTGGAAGAGGTCTTCCTTGAGCTGGTGGATAACATCAGGGTCGGGGACGAGCAGGATCAGGATGGTGGAAAGAATGCTTAAGCTTTTGCTGAAAAACCGGATTCTGGCCCTGGCGGATCAGTTCTCCGGTCAAAAAAAGGGAAAGCGGGCGCTGGATGTCCGCCGGATCGCGGTCCTGGCAGGCGCCGCCGTTCTGATCCTGGCGGTCGGCGGCTTTCTGCTCAGCGGAATTCTCGGTCCGCTCTATACGAACATGGCGGAATCGGGAATGGAATGGCTCTATTTCGCGATGACGGGCGGCGTGGCTTTCCTTGTCTCCTTCATGTTTACATCCATCTATGCCCAGGGAGCGATCTTTGAGGCCAAAGACAACGAGATGCTGCTGGCGATGCCGATTTCTCCGGCCGCCATCCTGGGAAGCCGGATTGCTTCCCTGTATTTCCTGAACTTCTTGTTCGATGCCGCCTTTATGGCGACCGCCGGAATCGTGAAACTCGTCCAGGGCGGAACCGCGGACGCGGCGGGCGTGATTCAGTATGTGATCTGCATCTTCCTGCTCACGCTGTTCAGCACGACGCTGTCCTGCCTGCTGGGGTGGCTGGTATCCATGATTACCCGGAGAATCCGCCGGAAGGCGATGTTCCAGCTGTTTATTTCCCTGGCGCTGCTGGGCGGGTTCTATGCCATCATCCTCGGCGATCTGAACCGGCACATACAGACGATTACGGAGAACAGCGAAAGCATTGCCGGCGTTTTCCGCGGCGTTCTGTATCCCTTCTATGCCATGGGAGCCGCGTGCACCGGGAAGGACTTTGGCATGTTCCTGATCTTCGCGGCCTGCTGTATCCTTCCCTTTGGGCTGGTCTGCTTTGTGATGAACAAATCCTTTGTCCGCATTGTGACCTCCAGATCGGCTCTGAAGAAAATCCGGTACGAGGCGGGGAAGCTCAAAAGTTCTTCGGCCATATGGGCGCTGACAAAGAAAGAGCTGACCTGCTTCTTCAACAGTTCCTCCTATATGCTGAACACCGGTCTGGGTCTGCTCATTTCCGTTGGACTGACCATTATGATAGCGGTCAATGTGAACAATTCCGCCGCCGGGAAAGCGGCCGAGACAGCCGAGGCCGTTCAGAGCGAACCCGGTTTCCTGGAAAGAATCGGCAGCATGATCGGGCCGGACGGATTGATGCTGATGCTTGGCCTGATCCTGGCGGTGTTCGCTGCCTTTGTCTATATTTCCGGGCCGTCCATCTCCGTGGAGGGAAACAATATCTGGATTCTGAAAAGCAGTCCGCTCAGGGCTTCCGAAATTCTGAAAAGCAAGGTGTACGCCCATCTGACGGTAGCCGTTCCGATTTCCCTGGTCAGCTCCCTGATTCTTGTGATCACCGTTCCCGGGATGCATCTTCTGGCTGTCGTTTATGCTTTCCTGATGCCTCTGCTGGCGCATATTTTCTGCGCGCAGATCGGCGTGATTGCCAACCTTTATTTCGGCAGGCTGAACTATCCCAGCATGGCCAAAGCGGTCAAAAGCAACTCCGCCGCGCTGATCCCGCTTCTTTCCACCGGGGCGGTGACCCTCCTGCCTTTCATTCTGTATTTTTCAGTCCTGAAGGACACGGGGATTTCCTTCCGGATGATCACGATCATCAGCCTCGGACTGATGGCGGTTCTGAATACCGGTATGTTCGCGTTTCTGCATTCCGCCGCGGCGCAGAAACGCTGGAACGCGATCGGACAGTGAATCCGGATCCTGTTTTGAGGATCTGAAGAATTATTCAACATACAGGAGGAACACCGAAATGATGAAACGCATCAACAGCCTGTACTGATACCGAAAAAGAACCCGGGAAGGGCAGACGCGGCAGCTTAACGCCGCGTCTGTCCTTTTTTCTTCCCGGCGATGTTCATTATGCTGATATCGGTTTATTTTCTATTTGGAGAAAACGTTATTTCTTTTGCAATCATCATACAGGCATGATATAATAGCATTTGATATTTTCAACGGGAGTGAAGGATAATGAGCATGGAACAGATGATCAGATCCCTGCGGGAACAGATGGAGCAGCGGATCAGCAAGATCGACTCCAGGGAGACCCTGTCGGCTTTCTGGCAGGACTATCTCGGAAAAAAGGGCAGCATCGCTGATCTGATGAAGGGACTGGGCTCAGTATCGAAAGAAGAGCGTCCGGCCATGGGCAAGGTGATCAACGAGTTCAAGGTTCAGACGGAAGAACGCTACAAGGCCATGAGCGAAAAGCTGGAGCAGCTGGAGATCCAGGCCCGGAACCGGAGGGAAGCCGTGGATATCACGCTGCCCGGAAAAAAGCAGCCGATGGGCGGGCTTCATCCGCTGACTCTGGTGAAAAACGAAATCATCGGCGTGTTTGCCGGCATGGGTTTTGAAGTTTTCGAAGGCCCCGAGATTGAGGATGACGACCATAACTTTACCCGGCTGAACGTGCCGAAGGATCATCCCTCCCGGGATATGCAGGACACCTTTTATCTGCCGGACGATCTGCTGCTGCGCACGCAGACCAGCGGAGGGCAGATCCGCGTGATGGATCAGCAGAAGCCGCCGATCAAGGTTCTGGTTCCCGGGCGGGTTTTCCGTTCCGACAGCGACGCGACCCATTCTCCCATGTTCCACCAGATGGAAGGTCTGGTCGTGGACAAAGGGATTACCCTGTGCGATCTGCAGGGGCTGCTGGATAAGTTCGTGCAGCAGCTGTTTGACGCGAACGTCCGCACCCGGCTGCGGCCGAGCTATTTTCCCTTCACCGAACCCAGCGTGGAGGTGGACGTCAGCTGCTTCGAATGCGCCGGTAAGGGCTGCGCGCTCTGCAAGCATACCGGCTGGATTGAGGTTCTTGGCGGCGGCGTCGTGCATCCCAAGGTGCTCGAAAACTGCGGCATCGATCCCTCCGTCTATTCCGGTATCGCCTTCGGGATCGGTATTGAACGGATTGCCATGCTGAAATACGGCATCAACAACATCGGCCTGCTGTTCGAAAACGATCTTCGTTTCCTGAAGCAGTTTCAGTAAGGGGAGGGTGACAGTCAAATGAAAGTACCGTACAGCTGGCTTAAAGAATATGTGGATATCGATGTGACCGCGGAGGAGCTGCAGGATAAGCTCTTCAGCTGCGGTTTTGAAGTGGAGGAAATGATCCGGCCCGGCGCGGAGATCAGCGGAGTCGTGGTCGGGGAAGTGACCGCCTGCGAACCGGTGGAGGGTACCCATCTGGTAATCTGCCAGGTGAACTGCGGAGAGTTCGGCAGCGGGATCCAGATCGTGACCGGCGCGCCGAACGTCTATGTGGGCATGCATACTCCGGCCGCGCTGGACGGCGCCACGCTGCCCGGCGGGGTTCGGATCACGGCCAAACCGCTGAAGGGAATCCCCTCCAACGGAATGATGTGCTCCGGCGAAGAGCTGGGGCTGAACGAGGATCTGTATCCGGGGGCGGAGGTTTACGGCCTGCTGGATCTGCCGAAGGATACCGTGCCCGGCACGGATATCCGGGAAGTGACCGGCCTGAATGAAACCATTTTCGATATTTCCGTAACCGCCAACCGGCCGGACTGCCAGAGCATTCTGGGCATTGCCCGCGAAGTCGCGGCGGTGCTCGGAAAAGAGCTGAAGATGCCCGCGACGGATTATACCTGTTCCGATACCCGGGTGGAAGGGCTGGACATTCAGGTGGAAGCGCCGGACCTGTGCCCGCGGTATCTGGGGCACGCCGTGCGGAATATCACCGTGGGGGAGAGCCCCCGCTGGATGCGGCGGAATCTGGCCCTGTGCGGCCTGCGGTCCATCAGCAACGTGGTGGATATCACCAACTATGTGCTGCTGGAAATCGGGCAGCCGATGCATGCCTTCGATATGGATCAGCTGCAGGAGAAACGGATTATTGTCCGCCGCGCCAAAGAAGGAGAAAAGATTCAGACGCTGGATGAGAAGGAATTCACCCTGACCGCCGAAAACCTGGTGATCTGCGACGGGCAGCGTCCGGTGGCGCTGGCCGGCATCATGGGCGGTCTGAACAGCGAAATAACCGAAAAGACCACGCAGCTTCTGTTTGAAGCGGCCAAATTCGCCCGGGACAATGTGCGTCGGACATCCCGCGCCCTGGGGCAGAGCAGCGATTCTTCCGCCCGCTTTGAAAAGGGCATCCGCGAAGCGATTACCGAACTGGGGATGGCCCGGGCGCTGCATCTGATCCAGGAACTGAACTGCGGAGAGATCACGGCCAGCGCATTCGACTGCAGCGCCGGTGCACCCCGTACCGGAAAGCATTTCCGGGCCAGCCTGAAGCGGATCAACGATATTCTGGGCATTCAGGTCCCCGCGGAGGATGTGCTGCGGATTCTGTGGAGCCTGAATTTTGAAGTGGAACAGAATGGGGACA
>JAGCBO010000137.1 GCA_017652125.1 Clostridia bacterium
CGGAATGATGATGTGATTGTCTGCGAAGTTTCCTCCTTCCAGATGGAAACGGCAGATACCTTCCATCCGCATGAGGCGCTTCTGACCAATATTACGGAGGATCATCTGAACCGTCACGGAACCATGGAGGTCTATACCGCCATGAAAATGCGCATGTTTCAGAATCAGACTCCGAATGATTTTGCGGTCTTCAACGCGGATGATCCCGGCCTGAAGGGACTGCCGGCCCAGGTCAGAAGCCGCGTCCTGTGCTTCAGCAGCCTGAAGGAAGTGAAGGAAGGCGCTTTTGTCCGGGACGGAAAGATCATTTTCCGGATGGGACAGACGGAACGGAAAATCTGCGGAACGGACGAGGTCTTTATTCCCGGGCCCCACAATCTGGAAAACGCGCTGGGAGCGGTCTGCGTCGCCGGGGCGATGGATGTTCCGGCCTCGGTGATCCGGCACAGCCTGAAAACCTTCCGGGGGGTGGAACACCGGATTGAAAGCGTCCGCGAGCTGGACGGTGTGAACTATATCAATGACAGCAAGGGCACGAACGTGGATTCCACCATCAAGGCGGTGCAGACGATGAGTCAGCCCACGGTGATCATCCTGGGCGGATATGACAAGCATACGTCCTTTGATCCGCTGAGCCGGGAAATCGTCCGGAGCCCCATGATCCGGCACGCGGTGCTGATCGGGGAAACGGCGGGGCTGATTCAGCACAGCCTGGAAAAGGCCGGATTCACTCAGATCAGCCACGCGGAAACGCTGCGCGGGGCAGTGGAGAAGAGCCGGAGCCTGGCGGAGCACGGATGGAACGTGCTGCTGTCTCCCGCCTGCGCCAGCTTTGACATGTTCAGGGACTATGAGGAGCGCGGCAGGGTATTCAAGGAGATTGTCAACAGCCTGAAATAAAAGCAGACTGAAAGCTGCTGCTTGCGGGGAGGAAGGAAAGGTGCAGGGACCGGGAGAGAACGATCAGCGGAAGCCGGCCCGGGCCGGGGAACGGCGCTCTGCCGGGTCGGATTTCCCGGACTGGCAGAAGAATACCTGGTACGGCCCCGCTCCGCAGAACGAGAATCCTTTCGACGAACCGGAGGACGCGCCGGAGCTCCGCAGCAGCCGCTCGGAGAATGTGAACGAGCATCTGGGCGATTTCTGGCGGGCGGAAACCAGCGGCCGCGGATATGCCCCCGCAAGCCAGGACACTAAGAAAGAAGAAACACAATCGGGAGAGCAGAAGCCCGCGCGCCGCCGCTCCGGGAAAAACGGACGAAAAATCGCCATCCGGGTTTTGCTGACAGCCGTGATCCTGATCGTCGCGGCGGCGCTTGTGCTGCGCTTTGCGGTTTTTGCGGTGCGCGGGATTACCGTCGACGGGAACCGGATGCTGTCGGCTGAGGAAGTGATCCGCTCGAGCGGAATCCGCCTGGGAGACAATATCCTGACCCTGTATGAGGCGGCGGTGGAAAAGAAGATCGCGGAGGATTACAGGCTGCAGTTCCGCTATCTGGAAAAAAAGCTGCCCAATGTCGTGACCATCGGGGTCAAGGAACGGGAAGCCTGCTGCTGGCTGACCTACTGCGGCATTCACTATACCATGGATAAAAACCGGATGGTTCTGTCCGAAACGGAGAAAATGACACAGACGGACGAGCGAACCGGAGCGACCTCCCTTCTGCCGGAGTTTCAGCAGCTGGTGGAGGTGAAGGGACTGCAGATCCGTTCCGGCTGCTATATCGGCCAGACCATGTTTCTCTCCTCCACCAGACAGCAGCTGCTGTTTTCCAATCTGTTTCTGGAAATGAAGGTGCTGAGCTGTACCGGGGAAATCCGGGAAGCGGATCTGAGCAATCCGGATTCCGTCCTGCTGACGACCCGGGACGGATATATGGTAGCCATGGGGGACAGCAGCCGGATTCATGAGAAGCTGCGCAGCCTGCTGCTGGTGCGCCAGGAGCTGATCCGGATGGGAGAAACCGGCGGAACCATCAATGTTGCGACTCCGGAGAGCCCGCTCTATTCTCCTCCTTCCGGAGGGACGCAGTAAATTGTTACAAATCCGAATAAAAAACGTAATAATAGTGGCAAAAAAGCTTGCAAATATTGCATAATGTGTCTATAATAATTACAGTATGCGTCTGTATGATGTCCGGGCTTATTCCGTCCGAGGGACACCTGAGAAACAGGGGGTATGATGGAGCTATGAAAACGACGGTTGCGGCCATCGATTTCGGCACGAGCAAGATTGTTACGCTTGTGGCTGAAAACAGCGGCAGCCAGCGCTGCGATATCACCGCGGCGGGCGTGGCGAAGTATGACGGTTATCTGGCGGAGGGGTGGAATAATCCCGGGATGCTGGATGAAGCCATCAGGCGGAGCATTGCGGACGCGGAGGAGCAGGCCGGTATCAAGATCCGGGAGATCAATGTCGGGGTGCCCGGCGCTTTTACCCGTGTATACGCGACCAAGTTGACCATCAGCCTGAAGGGGACGGATCCCCGGGTCACGTCGGCGGATGTGAAGGCGGCCTTCAATAAAGCCGCGGAGAATCTGAACGATATGCCCGGCGTGGTGATCCATTCCAGCCCCGCCTGGTTTATGGTGGACAACGGGAAGAAGACCCTGGAGCCCGTCGGAATGAAGGGGCGGGAAATGACCGCCTTCATCAGCTTCGTGGTGGGGAACCGCTTCTTTGTGGACGATGTGACCAACCGGATGGCGGATCAGGGGATCGCCGTGATCGGCTTCTATTCCACCAGCGCGGGCGAGTCGATGCTGTATCTGAATGAGCAGGACCGGGATCATACTTCCGTCCTGATCGATATGGGCTATCTGAATACGGAAATTATCGGCGTCGAAGGGGACGCGATTATCTATCACAAGGTGCTGGAAGCCGGCGGCGGGGATCTGGCCGTGGCGCTGGCCGAAGAGCTGGACATCAGCCTCAGCGCCGCGGAGGATATCAAACGCCAGTTTGTCTACGGAATCGAAACCGGCGGGGAGAGCTACGAGGTTCCCGGAACCGACGGGCAGAAGGGGACCACCTTCACCCGGGAGCAGGTCAAGCCGGTGATCTGCAAAGCGCTGGATGAAATCGCCGATCAGATCAAGGAAGCGGTGGACGATGATTTCGGCGGACTGGGGAACTGGAGCAGCGTCTTTATGACCGGCGGAGGCCTCTGCTTCAACCGGGGCGGGAAAGAGTATCTTTCCGGCAAGCTGGGCAGACCGGTGCAGGAGACGCCCCGGCGGACCACCAAGCTGAACAGTCACAGCTTTTCCAGCGCGCTGGGGCTGATGGATCTGATCATTGACACGATTGAGCAGCAAAGGCAGCCTGCCGCCAGCGCGGGCGGGAAGATCAAGGATTTCTTCCGGAGTTTGTTGGGAGGGTAAGAGCATGATCGAGTTTAAGAACGAAGAACAGAACACCTTCGCTTCCATTAAGGTCGTCGGCTGCGGCGGAGGCGGAAACAATGCCGTGAACCGGATGGTGGATGCCGGTCTGCGGGGCGTGGAATTCATCTCGGTCAATACGGACCGGCAGGCTCTGGCGCAGTCCAACGCGCAGGTCAAGATCCAGATCGGTGAAAAGCTGACCAAGGGTCTCGGCGCCGGCGCCGTGCCGGAGGTCGGCCGCAGAGCCGCCGAGGAGAGCCGGGAGGAGATCGCGCAGGCGCTGAAGGGGGCCGATCTGGTCTTCATCACCGCCGGTATGGGCGGCGGCACGGGAACCGGCGCGGCTCCGGTGATCGCGGAAATTGCCCGGGATCTGGGTACGCTGACGATCGCGGTCGTGACGAAGCCCTTCAACTTTGAAGGAAAGCAGCGGATGAAGAATGCCGAGGGCGGCATTGCCGAACTGAAGCAGCATGTGGATACGCTGGTGATCATTCCCAATGACCGGTTGCTGCAGGTGGTCAACAAGGGAACCACGATGCTGGAAGCCTTCCGGATCGCGGATGACGTGCTGCGCCAGGGCATTCAGGGCATCAGCGATCTGATCGCCGTGCCGGCCATGATCAACCTGGATTTCGCGGATGTCAAGACCGTGATGGAATCCGGCGGAATGGCGCATATGGGCATCGGCGTCGGTTCCGGGGAAAACAAGCTGGTGGAAGCGGCCAAGAACGCGATTGCTTCTCCGCTGCTGGAGACCAATATCGACGGCGCACGCGCGGTGCTGATCAATATCACCGGCGGCGCGGATATTTCCATCGTGGATATCAATGAAGCCGCCAACCTCATCATGGAGGCCGCGGATCCGGATGCCAATATCATCTTCGGCGCCGGCATCGATGAAACCATGGGGGACGACGTACGGATCACCGTCATCGCCACCGGGTTTGAAAAGACGCCCTTCCCCTCCAAAGAGCCTGCCAGAAAGCCGCGGGAAATCGAGCATGAACGGCTGTACGGTTCCTTTGGCACCAACTTTGCCAAGACGGAAGCACCCGCCGGCCGGGATCTGTTCAATACCGGGGCGCAGCCTCCCGTGGGCAATTCCTTCTCCGGCGGCTTCAGCGCCGAGCCTCCGGCCTTTATGAGCAGCACCCGTCCGAGCATGGGGGTTCCCGGTATGGTCAATACCGGCTCTTTCCAGACCGGCTTTTCCTATCAGCAGCAGCCGCAGCAGACGACCCGCTCGTTCCCGGCGGTAGGGACACCCGCGGGGAATGCGGGGATGCCCGGAGACAACGGAGCGTTTGCTCCCAGCCAGCCCTCCAACTATCAGCCGGTATTCAACAACAACGGCCAGGTAACCGGCCAGACCGGATCCTTCCAGGCGATTCCCCAGAATCAGGCCATGGCGACGGATGATCACGGCGTACCGGGCTTCCTGCGGCGGAAAAAGAACTGACGGATGAACGGATTCACAGATGAATAGAAAAGGACTGCTTCCGGATGATCGGCAGGATCATGGGAAGCAGTCCTTTTGAATATCGCGGGGGGACCTTCAGCGGCGGGAGGCGGCCGCGGCTACAGCAGAATCGCTCCGGCGATCAGCAGAGCGCTGCACAGAGCCGCCGCAAGATCCAGGAGGGTGAACGGATACTGCTTGTATCCCGAACGGCGGGTGCGCAGGCTGAAACCGCGAACGGCGGCCGCAGCCGCGGTCTGATCCGTTCTCCGGAGGGAGGAGATCAGAAGCGGCGCGCACAGCGGCAGAATCATGGAGAACTTCTTCAGCCCCCTGGCCTTGTCAAAAGCCACGCCGCGGGCTGTCTGCGCTTCCATGATCATGCTCATCTCTTCCAGAAACTGCGGGATGAAACGGATGGCGGTGGACAGGGTGAAGGCGTACTGATACGGCACATGGAGCACCTGAACGAGCGAGTTCGTCAGATCGCTGACCTTGGTCACCGACAGAATCAGAGCCAGCGGCATGCATACGATCACCAGGCGCAGTACGACCTTTGCCGCGGTCAGCAGTCCTTCGTCCGTGATGATCCAGAGAACCGGCGTGCCCCTGCGCACCAGCAGAATCTGCAGCACAAAGAGGAACAGGGCGATTTTCAGCAGCCCCTTGAAGATGGTCAGCGTCTTTCCGGGAATGCCGGCGATAAAACCGATCAGCAGATCGACGGCCAGCAGGCCGGCCAGATAATACAGGTTTCCCGAGACAAACGCCGCGACGCAGACCGCGATCGTCACCAGCAGCCTGGTCACCGGATTCAGGCGGTGAATGACGGAATTCCCCGGTACGTAACGAAACAGGTCAGTCATGGCCGGCACCTCCTTCGCGGAGCGCCATCACGGCATCCGCAACGGATTCGGGCGTATCCGCCGCTTCGAAGCCTTTTCCCAGCCGCAGGGAAAGACCGATCATCTGCGGCGGCAGGATGGAGGCCTTTTCCATCAGCGGAACGTTCCGGAATATCTCCCGCACCGGCCCGTCGCCCAGCAGGGCCCCTCCGGCCATCACCAGCGCGCGCTTTGCATAGTCCAGCACGACTTCATATCATGGCAGACCATGATGACCGTGACCTGCTGCTCTTCATTCATCCGGCGGATGCGGTCCATGATCTGGCAGCATTCCAGGTAATCCAGCCCCGTCGTCGGCTCATCCAGAATCAGAATTTCCGGCTCCGTGGCCAGGATGGAGGCCAGGGCGACGCGCTGGCGCTGCCCGCGGCTCAGGGAGAAAGGTTCTTCCTCTCCCGTAAAGGAAAAGCTTTTCAGCACCTCTTCCGTCCGGGCCTGCAGGGCTTCCTCGCCCTCCTCCCCGCGAACGGTTCGCAGTCCGAAGAGAATCTCCTCCCGGACCGTGTTCCGGCAGATCTGCCTGTCGGGATTCTGGAACAGAAAACCCACGCGGCGGGCCCGTTCGCTGACGGAGCTGTCCCTTGTATTGACGCCGTGGATCAGCACATTGCCGGATTCCGGCTTAATCAGCCCGTCGATCAGGCGGACGGTGGTCGTTTTACCCGCGCCGTTGGTTCCGATGATTGCGACGAATTCCCCTTTTTCCACCCGGAAGGAAACGTCCCGGACGGATGGACCCTGATCCCGGTACGAAAAACGGACGTTTTCAAGCCGGATCATCTGATCAGCCTCCTTATCATGGCTTCCGCCTCCTCCGGACGGGTACAGACGGGCTGCTCTTCTCCGAGCCTCGCGCTGAGAATGCGGGAAAGCGTTGTGACGCGCGGACAGTTTACGCCCAGGGCCAGAAGCTCCTCCGCGTGCAGGAGCACGCTGCGCGTATCCCCCTGCCAGGCGATGCGGCCCTGATTCAGCACAGCCAGCTGCGCTGAGAATTCGCACAGGAGCATGATCTTCTGTTCAATGACGATGACCGTGGTTCCCTGCTCCTCGTTCAGTTCCTTCAGCAGGGAGAATACCTGCCGGCTGCTTTGGGGATCCAGTTCGCCCGTGGGCTCGTCCAGCAGGAGAACCTGCGGCCGGAGCGCGACGATGGAGGCAATCGCGACCTTCTGCCGCTGCCCGCCGGACAGCGAACCGATGGTCCGGTCCCGCAGATCGGCGATGCCGACTTTCCGCAGGGCTTCCTCCATCCGCACGGGGATTTCCTCCCGCGGAATGCCGAAGTTTTCCAGCCCGTACAGCAGCTCATCCTCCACCATCGGGGAGATAATCTGGCTGTCCACGTCCTGAAAGACCGTGCCCACCAGGCGGGAGATCTCCGGCAGGGAGGTTTCGAAGGTGTCCAGTCCGTTCACTGAAACGCTTCCGTAAAAGTCTCCGGGAAACAGGTGGGGGATCATGCCGCTGACCGCCCGGATCAGCGTGGTCTTTCCCGCGCCGGCCGGCCCGATGACCCCGAGAAAACCCCCGTCGGGCACGGTCAGGCTGATATTCTGCAGGGCCGGTTTTTTTTCATCCTTGTAGGTAAAGGTCAGATCCTTGACTTCAATCATTTCTTCTTTCTCCCGTGTTTTCATGAGAGCCGGAGGGGCGGGGATCCAGGGGAATCAGCGCTTCAGCACCTTCTTCAGGGGCAGGAAGAGCAGCTGTACCAGCACGCTGCCGATGGCCGCGGTGCCGAGAACGATCGGAATATACGCAACCATGCTGGAAGTATCCGCGCCCATGAACACGAGCAGGCAGATGACGAAGCTGCCGCCGGAGATGACCGTGGAGACGAAGGTGGCCAGCAGGGGATTCAGATCCAGCTTTTTCACCCGGAAGGGAATTTTGATCATGAAGAACATCGCGACGGCGCCCAGCAGCTCGGAGATGAAATTCAGCCACGGCGTTCCCGGAAGGAACTGGCAGATGGCGCCGGCCAGGATTCCGATAATGGCGCAGCCGATCAGATTCGGACGCACCAGAAGGATGGCGAGGCAGTAGGCGGCGATGATGAAATTCGGCTTCATGCCGAAGAAGTTAATCACGCTGCCGACGAAAAGCTTCAGCACGGTGCCGGCGGCCAGCAGCACCGCCACAATGATCAGATCCTGAATGGAAAAACCTTTGGACGCTTCGTTTTTGAGTACTCTCTTTTCTGTCATGGGGAACCCTTCCTTTCCTGTCTGTATTGGGGGATACGGTGTACGCCCGCACCGGCGGGGATTCCGGGACAGGAAAAGGCCTGCCCCATTTTTGCTGGGACAGGCCTGAAAAATCAGCCTGCGGTGCCACCCGGCTTGACGCTTTACGCGCCCACTTAAGCGTACGATCATACGCGGACCTTTGATCACGGAGGGTCAGCTCCGTCTCCCATACTCGGTTGCCCTTTCTGCTTGCCCTCAGAAGTCCATTCCTTTCCCGATCCGTGCCGCATTCTCACCGCCGGCGGCTCTCTGTGAAGGATTCCCGGAAAAGTACTCACTCTTCTTCAACGGTTTACCGCATCATAGCATACCCCTTTCGCAAAAGCAAGAGGATTTTACCATTCCGATTGTTTTTGCGCTGTTCTGGTAAAATCAGGAAATTCAAGGCAGAGAGACGCGGTTATGACAGCCGGAACGGAGAAAGGGCAGAACGAAAATTACCATTTCCTGCCAGAAACCGGATCCGGCGTAAGCCGGAACGGCGGCCCGTTGCCTGAAAAAACCGGAAATGATATACTTTTCCCATAACGAAGAGGAGGAAAGCGCCGTGAAACTGATGATTGCTTCCGACCTGCATGGGTCGGCCCGATTCTGCGGGGAGATGCTGGAGGCCTTCGGGAGGGAGGCGGCGGACCGGCTGATTCTGCTGGGGGATCTGCTGTATCACGGCCCCCGGAACGATCTGCCGGAAGCGTATGCTCCGAAGCAGGTGATTGAGATGCTGAATGCACACCGGCGGGAGATTCTCTGCATCCGGGGCAATTGCGATACGGAAGTGGATCAGATGGTGCTGGATTTTCCCATTCTGGCGGATTACGCCCTGATCCTGGCGGAGAATCTGCGGATCTACGCGACCCACGGCCATGTGTTTCACCGGGATCACCTGCCGCCGCTGCAGCCGGGAGACATCCTGCTGCAGGGTCATACCCATATTCCTGCCTGGGAACGCACCGGGGAGATCTGGGCGCTGAATCCCGGCTCCGTGTCCATTCCCAAAGCCGGAACGGAGCGAAGCTATATGACGCTGGAGCGGGGCGTTTTCCGCTGGAAAACGCTGGCCGGCGGGGTATATCATGAACAAAGCTTCTGATCTTTTTGCGGCCCCGGCCCGGCTGGCCGCCCTCCGGAGGCGCCGGATCCGCCCGCGCTGTTCCCGGTTTTTCGGCTCGGGGGGCTGTTCAAAAAAAACCGGAAAGAGTATAATGTTCAGGTTAAGGATGCATTGATGAG
>JAGCBO010000138.1 GCA_017652125.1 Clostridia bacterium
ATCCGCCGGTTCCCCCGCCGCGGGACGGCGAACCCGCGGAGCTGCGCCGTGGCGGATATCTGTTCCGCCCCGGGGACAAGGTGATGCAGATCAAAATCAATTATGACAAGGAAGTGTTTAACGGCGATATCGGCGTCATTGACAGCATGGATCCGGACGAGCGGACGCTGACGATTCGCTTTGACGACCGGTCCGTGGCCTATGACGCCATGGAGCTGGACGAGGTCGTGCTGGCGTATGCCACCACGATTCACAAAGCGCAGGGAGCGGAATACCCGATCGTGGTGATGCCGGTCATGATGACGCATTTCATGATGCTCCAGCGGAATCTTCTGTATACGGGCGTCACGAGAGCTAAAAAGGCGATCGTGCTGGTCGGCCAGAAAAAAGCGATCGGATGCTGCGTGCGGAATATGAACGTCAGCAGGCGCAACACCCTGCTGGCGGAGCGGCTGAACGGAAAAATTGACCGGCTGCCCGAAAATCAGCGCTATATCTGCTTTGATGTGGAAACGCCCAACGCGGCCAATGAGCGCATGAGCGCCATCGGCATCTCCGTGATTGAGCGCGACCGCGTGACCCGGCAGTTTTTCAGCTATGTGAATCCGGAGCAGCCCTTCGATTACTTCAACATCCGGTTAACCGGAATCGACGAGAAGAAGGTCGCCGGCGCGCCGACCTTCGGGGAGCTGTGGCCGCAGATCGAGCCCATCCTCTCCGGCGGGATTCTGGTGGCGCATAACGCGCCCTTCGATCTCACGGTGCTGCAGAAATGCCTTCGGGCGTACGGCATTCAGTGGAAACCCCTGGTGCGGTATCTCTGTACCGTCCGGATCGGCCGGGCGGAGCTCCCGCAGGTCAGCCATAAGCTGAATGATCTGTGCCGGCTTTATGAGATTCCGCTGGATCATCATCAGGCGGACAGCGACAGCCGGGCCTGCGCGGAGATTCTGCTTCGCTATATGCGGGATCATATCCGGATCAGCCGGTATATCCGTTCCTTCGGCATGACCTGATCCGCGGAGGGCCGCGGAAAGGGAAGCGGAAACCGGAACGGAGACAGCAGCCAGAACAGAAAGAGAAATAAGAACGGAGACGAAAAAAACAGAAACGATAATCAGAAGGGGAGGGGCAGCGGCGATGCTTTCTTATGTGATTGTGGGATCCGGTTACCGGGCGGAATATTTCGGAAGGGTTGCGCAAACCTGGCCGGCTCAGTTCCGCGCGCTTTTTCTGTGCCGGTCGGAGGAAAAAGCGGAGAAAATGAAACGCCATACGGGCGTGGACGCGGTTCTGACGGCGGAAGCCGCCGAAGCGTTCCGGCCGGATTTTGCGGTGATCGCGGTGGACCGGGGCCATGTGGCGGATGTCGCCGCGGAATGGCTGGAGCGCGGGTATCCCGTGGTGACCGAAACGCCGGTCGGGGATACGGAAGAGAAGCTGGAACGGCTGCAGCGCCTGGAGGAAAACGGAGCGAAGATCGTCTGCTGCGAACAGTATCACCGCCAGCCGATTCTGGCGGCCGGACTGGAGGCGGTACGGCAGGGAAAAATCGGAACCCCGCAGACCGTGTATATTTCCCTGATGCACGATTATCACGCGGCGAGCCTGATCCGCCGGTCCCTGCTGACGGGAAAGGAAAACTATACCGTGACCGCCATGCGGCAGGTCAGCCCGGCGGCGGAAACCGATTCGCGTTACGGCGCAATTCTGGACGGGCGGGTGACGCAGGAGGTCCGGGATCTGGCGCTGGTGAAGTTTGATTCGGGCAAAATGGCTTTCTATGACTTCGCGCCCCTGCAATACCGTTCCTATATCCGCTCGCGCCATATCACCGTGCGGGGGGACCGGGGCGAATGGAGCGACACGACGCTTTACGCCCTGGATGAAAAGCATCAGCCCTTCCGTCAGGCGCTGATGCCGGAAATTCCGGAAAGATACCGCTGCCTGGATACCCAGTATCTGCGGGATCTTCGGAAAACCTGGCGTCCCGAGCTTTTTCTGGATACCCTGCAGGATGAATATGCCCTCGCGACCCTGCTGCTGGACATGGAGGAATATCTGTCCGGAGGGCCTTCGCCCTATCCGTTCTGGGAAGCCGCGGAGGACGCGCGGTTCTGGCTGAGGCTGCAGGCCGCGCTTTAACCGTCCCGTCCCCGGCGGTACTGCAGCGGCGTTTCACCGGTGACCTGCTTGAAGCGGCGGATGAAGGAGCCGGGGTCGTAATAGCCGCTCTGCGCGCTGATTTCCCGGATGGTCAGTTCCGTTGTGGCCAGAAGCTCCTTGGCATATTCCACCCGGAGAAGCGTCAGGTATTCCAGCGGAGACATGCCCATTTTCTCTTTGAAGGAAACGCTGAAGCGGGCCGTGGACATTTCGAAGGAGTCGGCCAGCGCGGTAATGGAGATTTCCGGATCGCTGAAATGCTCCTCCATATAGCGGATGACCTGGCTGATTTCATCCGCTTCGGCGGGCGCCCCGCCGCTTTCCATTTCCCCGCTGAGCAGGCGGTCGCACAGGCTCCGGAGAAGCTCGTCCAGATCGTCGATGGACTGGCAGGAGGTCAGGGAAAAGATATTGTAAAGCTCATGCGCGGAGCCGCTGCCCGACAGGGCGGCCGAATGGGTGTGAATCAGGGTATTGATCACGTCGCTGTAGATCATCCGGAAGGCGAAAGGCGACATATTGGTGTTTTTCAGAAAGTGCAGCAGATCGCTGATCCGGCCGTCCAGCACCTCCCGGCTGCCGAGGGTCAGCGCCTGGCTGATGGAGTTTGTAATCCGGCGCGCCTGGGGCAGAATCTCCGGCAGGTTCGAGGCGATATCGCTGTAGCGGAGCACCTTCTGGCTGCCCATCACGAAGCGGTTTTCATAGGCGGCGGAGGCCTCCAGATAGGCGGAGGGGGCCTCCGAAAAATCGCTGTGGGGAGCGGAGACGGCCGTCACGCAGGGTCCGCCGCCGGCTTCTCCCTCCTGCCGGATGGCCTCGGCCATGCCGAAAAGGGTGGCGGGATCATCCGCAAAAATGAGATACAGGGCCGCTTTCAGCGCGACCAGCTCCACCCCGGCTCCGGAATAAGCGGTAAAACGGCTGAAAAGGGGATCGCTCAGATCCACGGGGTGATCCTCTCCCCCGCTGCCGCCGGAAAGAATGACCGCGTAGAAGGCCCGGTCAATTTCCAGCCCCACCGCCCGGCCCGCGGATACGGCTTCCTCTTTCGAAGCGAACCGGCCTTTCACAAAACGGAATACAAAATCATGCCGCTGAACGGGAAGGGCCCGGTCCAGCCGGGAGGTCAGCTCCTGGTTCCGCGTGGTCAGCTGCCGGATTCCCGTGGAGATCTGCTGCAGCTCATCGAGGGGCGTTTCACTTTCCGCTCCGGAGAGCATGCCGGTAATTTCGCGGATCGGCCGGGCGTGGCGTCTGGCCATCCACAGAGCCAGAAGGATGCTCAGGCAGACAAAAACCGGGAGAATGGCCAGATTGCTGAGCAGCTGCCGGCCTACGGCGGAATCGATCTCCGCGTTCCGGAGAACCGCGGCATACCAGAGGCCCCGGTTTTTCCCGGGAAAGGCGACCTGCGTCCAGTCCTCTCCGTTCCAGCTGAAAAGCCGGGAAGCGGTTTCCGCGGAGAATTCCAGCCGATCCCGGGGCACGGGCAGTTCTTCGGAGGAGGCCAGCAGCACGTTCTCCTGCAGGATATAGGTGTTGATATTCCCGTCGATGGCATCGGCAAAGAGGGACTGGTATACGCTGTCCTTGACGAGGAAGATCAGCAGGCCCTTGACGGCTCCCGGGCTGGATCCCAGGGGAACGAGAAAGGTGACCACGCGCGAGCTGTCCACCAGGGTGGAGGAGACCTGCTGGGCCGGCAGGATCGTCAGCCTGTCGGCGCTCATGATCATGGAGGTCAGCCGTTCCATGGGCACGGATTCGTATCGCATCAGGCGCGCGAAAAGGGAAAGCTCCATGGAGGAAGAGGAGGAATAGATCCGGTTATCCCCGGAAAAATACAGGAAAATCTGGCCGCAGAAGGTGTTGCTGGTGGTGGTATAGGGAACCAGCTTCAGCTGCAGGTCATAGGCCTTCCAGGGCTCCTCGTCGTACCGGAAAAATCCGATGTCCGGACTGAGGC
>JAGCBO010000139.1 GCA_017652125.1 Clostridia bacterium
AGAATCAGAACCGTCAGTATCATCAAAAACTTCTTCATGCCCGTTTCTCCTTCCGGCCGCTGCGGACCGCAGCTCACAGGGAGCCTATAGCTTTGCAGGTCTGACTTCCGGGTTATCCGTTCAATGTGCTTTGGACTCAGGAACAAACACCAGCCGGCTGTCCTCCACGATGACTGTTCCAAAGGTTTTCACCAACGGTTCATTATACCCATGCCCTTATTCTTCTTCCCATTGAAAACCGCTCCTTTCATAAACCCGGCGAACCGCAGCAGGTCAATCTGTTTCCGAAGGATGGTCATATTATTTTCCGCTGCCTGTTCGATCGGCATACCTTTTTCAATGCTTTCTCCGCAGTGTCTCCCGTCCGTTCTTTTTTGTTCAGTCTCTTCTTTCCGCTTTCATCGCGATCTTGTCGGCATACATCGCCTTGTCCGCCCGTCTCAGCACATCCTCCGCGCACTGATCCTCCCCGTCGCGGAAGGACGCGGCGCCGACGGCGGCCGACACCCGTTCCCAGGGCTTCAGGCTGTCGTCCGCCTGCGTCCGCTTCACCGCCGCCCGGAATTCGTCTATCCGGCTCTCCAGCCGGTTCTGACCCTCGCCCTCCGACACCACGACGAACTCGTCCCCGCCGATGCGATACAGGTGCTCGGCGCCGAACGCGGCGCTGATCATCTCAGCGGCCTTCTTCAGGTAGACGTTCCCGTTGTCGTGCCCGTAGGTATCGTTCACCTTCTTCAGGAAGTTCACGTCGATCATCAGCAGGGAGAAATGCGCGGTGCCGTTCCGGATCCGGTCGTCGATATGCTGCACGGATTCGTAGTAGGCCGTCCGGTTCATCAGGCCCGTCAGCGTATCCCGGTAGGCCCGGTTTTCCAGCCGGTTCATCGGTTTCACGACCCCGCGGTTGGTCATGATCACGCTGACCACGATGATCACCGCCACCACGATGGCAAACAGCAGCAGAATCTGCTGCATGATCCTGAGCACATAGTTCGTCAGCAGGTCCATGGAATAATCCACGCCCACATAGCACTTGCACTCCCCGGCGGCGTTGAAAATCGGATTGTAAATCGTCAGCAGGTAGCCATAGCTGTCCCGGGAAACGATCGAGGGAACCTCTTTCCCCGCCAGCAGATCCGGGATATACTGCCGGTAAGCCTCGTCAAAGGGGATGAGCGCGCCCGGTTTGGCCGCCGGCACCTCGTCCGTATCCAGGTCGAACACCACGTGGCAGCCGTCCTCCCGAATCTGGTACACGTACAGGAACTGAATGTCCGGATAGGCGGCCCGAAGCTTGTACAGCTTTTTCTCGATGTCGTCATAGCCCGGATAGGCGCGGCCCTGTTTCAGATAATCGTCGATATGCTCCGCGTCCATCTCGTCGGCGATCAGCCCACACAGACCCTTGGCGTAATCCACGCAGTCGGAGATCGTAAATTCCTGAAACTCCACATAGCTGATCACGATAAAAGCCGCCGCCATGACAAAAAAGCCGATAAACAAAGGAACCAGAATTTTCCATCGGATGGATTTGTGATTCAAGGCTGTCTCTCCCCCGTCCGCATCCTCTGCCTGTTTTTCCCGTTTTCTCATCCAAGCCCGCCGGCCGGTTCAGGCAGGTCAGAACCGTACGCTTCAAATCGTAGCATCACGAAGGAGTTCCTGTCAATTGAGAATTGCAGGAATCACTGTATTGCAGATCGGCTTCGGATTCTTTTTTTCCGTCTTTCAAAGCCGCCGGTTTTGTTGTATCATGAAAAAAAGAAAACGAAAAATCGAAACGATGGAGGAGCACGCGATGAAACTCGAGCTGAACGAATCACGCCTGACACCCGGCGCCGCCCTGGAGGGGAATTTGCTGATTCTTCCCGCAGAAGGCGGCGGGATTCAGCTGCCGGAGCTGCAAAACACGGAGGAGCGCTGGCTGAACATCACCCTCGAAGTACCCGGGGATCATGCCCAGGCCTTTGAGCTGCGCGTTTTCGCCGAAGAGGAGGAGCCCCGCGTCATCGTCCGTTTCGGGATCAACCCGGGATGGCAGGCGCTCATGGCCGTCGATCTGAACTGGCTGGACGGGCATATCCTGTTTCCGGGCCACCGGGTCGGAACCCAGAAGGTGGTCTGCCACGGTTCCAGGATTGACCGGAAGGACATCCGGAAGGCGCTGCTGGTCAGCATGCCCTCCTTCGCCCCCGTGCGGGTGCGCCTCTCCGGGCTCTCACTGGATCAGAATCCCGGGGATCCGCTCCCGGTTCCCGCGGAAAAATGGATCGACCGTTTCGGCCAGTATACCCGGAAAGACTGGCCCGGAAAAATCCGCACGGAAAGCGAGCTGACGGAAGTCCTGCGGAAGGAAGCCGCCATGCCGGACGCCTATATCGGCCTGGACCGGACCCGCTGGGGCGGATTTTCGTCCCTGAAGCTGACGGACGGGAACGGCTTTTTCGGAAAATGCCGGAGCGGCAGCCGGTGGTATCTGACGGATCCGGACGGATACGCGTTCTTCAGCCTGGGTCCGGACTGCGTCACCGCCCGGTGCGACGGCCGGATTGACGGCCTGGAAAGCCTGCTGGAGGAGGTTCCTTCCCCCGGCGATCCGAACGCGGCGTCTCTGCTCGAGCCCATGAAGCGGGAATTCGGGGAAACGGAGCGCGGTCCCGCCCGCATGCTCTCTTTCGAGCGGTGGAACCTGCTCCGCGCCTTCGGGCCGGAATGGTATGAATCCTGGCAGAGAATGGTCACCGGGCAGCTGAAACGGATGGGCATGAACTCCCTCGGCAACTGGAGCGATCCAGCGCTGTTCGGCCGGATGCCCTATGTGACGAGCCTGCCGGAGTTTCCCGCAACCAGGCACCTGATTTTCCGGGACTTCCCGGACGTGCTTTCTCCGGAATACCGGGAGGAAGCGAAGCGCTGCGCCCGCGCCCTGGCAGCCCGGAAAGAGGATCCCCGAATGATCGGATACTTCCTGCGGAACGAGCCCTCCTGGGCCTTTGTGGACGATCTCCTGATCGCGGACGAGGTGCTCCGCGACCCGCAGGAATCCGCCTGCAAAACCGGCCTGATCGCTTTCCTCCGGGAGCGGTACGGTTCAGCGGAAAACCTGAACCGCGCCTGGCATACGTCCTTCACCGGCTTTGAGGATCTGGAAACCCCCGTTCCGAAAGCCTCCGCCCTTTCTCCGGACGCGGCGAGGGATATGCGGGATTTCTCAGCGGTCCTGACGGAAGCCTATATGCGGATTCCCGCGCAGGCCTGCCGCGCCGTGGACCCGAATCACCTGATTCTCGGCATGCGCTGGGCCTGGATTTCGGATCCGCTGCTGGTCAGCGGCTGGGACTGCTTTGACGTCTTCTCCATCAACTGCTACGCCGTGGATCCCACGCCTGCGCTGGAGCGCGTCCGGACTCTGGGCGTGGATCTGCCCGTCATGATCGGGGAATTCCACTTCGGCGCGCTGGACGCCGGCCTGCCCGCCACCGGCCTGGAAGCCGTGGAAAACCAGGAGGAACGGGGGAAGGCTTTCCGGTACTACAGCGAGCGCGTCGCCGCTCATCCCAACGGGGTGGGCTGCCACTGGTTCCAGTGCTACGACCAGTTTGCCCTGGGCCGCTTCGACGGCGAAAACTATAACATCGGGCTGTTTGA
>JAGCBO010000140.1 GCA_017652125.1 Clostridia bacterium
CAACGGGGACAGAGTGCTGTCCATGGATTGCGCGGAGGTTGCGGTCACCCGCCGGGTTTATCGGAGAGGTGAAAGCGAATATTTCCTGAATCGGTCCGCCTGCCGCCTCAAGGACGTGGTGGATCTTTTCCGGGATACGGGAATTGGCAAGGAAGGGTATTCCATTATCGGGCAGGGCCGTATTGACGATATTCTCTCCCGTAAGGGCGAGGACCGGCGGCTGGTTTTTGAGGAGGCTGCCGGAATCGTCAAATTCCGGGCCCGGAAGGAAGAGGCGGATAAAAAACTGGCGCGGACCCGGGATAATATGAGCCGGGTCACGGATATCATGGATGAGATGGAGCATCGGCTGGCTCCCCTGGAGGAGCAGGCGAGGGATGCCCGGATCTATCTGGAAAAATCCGCGAAGCTGAAGGAACTGGATCTGAATCTCTTTCTTGTCCGGTCGGAGAAAATGGACGCCCGGCTGAGAGAACTGGACAGCGATCTCCAGGCGATGCGGAGCATTCTGGATCAGGCGGAGTCCGCCCTGCAGGAAAAAACGGAAAAACGGGATGCCTGCCAGGCGGAAATCACCGCGCTGGACAGCCGGATCACGGAAGCCCACGGTAACCTGATGGCGGGAATGGAGGCGGTTCATGCCGCCCAGGACGCGGTGAGAACCCTGGAGGAACGGCGCCGCAGCCGCCGGGAAACGCGGGAGCGGATCCAGGAGGAGATCCGGACCGCGGCGGAGCGCATGGAGGAGCTGGAAAAGCTCTTCCGGGAGACGGAAGGCACCGCCGGAACGGGCAGCGAGGCGCTGAAGGAACAGGAAAAGGCGCTGGAGCAGGCCCGCCGGGCGGAAGAATCCGCGCGGACGGAAGAAACGGAAAAGGAAGAAGCGCTGGAAAATCGCAAGGCCGCCATGATGGAAATGATCAATCGGCGGTCGGCGATGCTGAGCGATCAGACCCGGCTGAAAACCATGCTGCAGACCATGGAAAGCCGCAGGGATGAGATTCATGAAACCTGCCGGGTGATGGCGGAGGAAGCTTCCGGCCTGGAGGCGGCCTTCGCGGAAGCCGGCGCCCGTCTGAAGCGCGAGGAAGAGGAACAGAACCGGCTGGAGACGGAGCTCCGGAAGGTACGGGACGCGCTGGAAGCGGCGGATCAGGCGGTGATTCTGGCGCGGGCCGGATATGATGAAAAGCTGAAGGAAATGCGGGATATGGAATCCCGCCCGCGGCTGCTGGACGAGATGTCCCGGGCGATGGAAGGCTACGCCGGTTCGGTCCGGAATGTGGTGCGCTATGCCCGGGAGCGGCGGATGGATCGGGTGCGCGGTCCGCTGAATCAGCTGATCTCCGTTCCGCGGCAATATGAAACGGCCATGGATATGGTGCTGGGCATGACCCAGCAGAACGTGGTCACCGAGGATGAGGAGACCGCGAAAACGCTGATCGATTATTTGCGGCAGAATCATCTGGGAAGAGCCACCTTCCTGCCGATGACCTCCGTGCGATCCAAAACGCTGAATGCCGGAGAGCGGGAAGCCCTGAAGCTCCCGGGCTGCCTGGGGGTGGCCTCGGAGCTGGTTTCCTTCGATGAGGAGTATCGGGGAATTGTGGAAAATCTCCTGGGCCGTACGGTGGTGGCGCAGGATCTGACCAGCGGCATTGCCATTATGCGGCGGGGCGGACACAGCTTCCGGCTGGTTACCCTGCAGGGGGATGTCATGCATTCCGGCGGCTCGATGACCGGCGGATCCGTTTCCTCGCGGACGGTGAATCTGTTTTCCCGGGAACGGGAGCTGAAGGAGCTGACGGAGAAGCTGGCGGCCGGCCAGGGAGAGCTGGAAGCCCTGCTGAAAGCGATGAAAGACGGCCAGCTTCGAAAGGATCAGCTGAAGACCGATTCCGCGGAGGCCCTCGAAGCCCTGCATCAGCAGGAAATCGCGGTAGCCCGGGAAACGGAGCGGAAGCAGAATGCCGCGGAAGAACTGAAAATCCACGGGATGAAGCTGCGGGATACCGAAGCGGCCAGAGAGCAGCTGATGGAATCCATTCTGCAGATCCGGGATCAGCTTTCCATGGTAACCGGGACGACGGAACAGTCCGATGCCGAACGGGAAGCGATGGAGAAGGACGTGGCCGGATTGCAGGAGAGCCTGACGGCGGCCCGGGAAAAAACAGAGACGCTGGCCGGCGAAACGGTCCGGCTGACGCTTGCGGTGAATGATTTACAGCATCAGCTGGAAATCATGGAGCGGGATCGGGATCGTTATGCCCAGGACCGGCAGCGTATGGAGCAGGAGCAGTCCCGCCGGGAGCAGAATCTGACGGAGCTGGACCGCGGAGAAGAGGAGGACGAAGTCCGGGAGGAGGAACTGCGGAAATCCCTGGACGCGGTCCGGGAGGAGCAGACCGCCCGGGAACGGGGAGTGGCTTCCCTGGAGGAGAAGCGCTCCGAGCGTCAGCGCTTCCTGACGGAGCTTCTTCGGGAGATGGAGGAGTACCATCAGTCTTATTCCCGGGATGCGGACCGCATGCATCGGCTGGAACTGAACCGCTCCCGCACGGAGGGGGATTTAAAAACCCTGCGGGAACGGATCTGGAACACCTATGAGCTGACCTATGCCGGCGCTGAGGAATACCGGAGAGAGACGCCGGTCAATGTGACGGAAGCGGATCGGGAAGCGGCTCAGCTGTCCTCGGAGATTCGGGCGCTGGGGCCGGTGAATGTCCGGGCGGTGGAGGAATATGCGGAAACCAGAACCCGCTATGATGAGCTGCTGACGCAGCGGCAGGATCTGGAGAAGGCCGAAGCGGATCTGAAGCAGCTGATTGATCAGCTCCTGATCCAGATGCGGGAAACCTTTGTGGAACAGTTTACGCAGCTTCAGGGCTTTTTCTCCGAAACCTTTGTCCGCCTCTTCGGCGGAGGGCATGCGGAGCTGATCCTGACGGATCCGGAGGATCCCCTGAACTGTCCGATTGAAATCAACGCCCAGCCGCCGGGAAAGAAGCTGCAGCTGCTGAGCCTGCTTTCCGGCGGAGAGAGAACGCTGACAGCGATCGCCATTCTGTTTGCCACTTTGAAACTGAAACCGTCCCCCTTCTGTATCCTGGACGAGATCGAAGCGGCGCTGGACGATGCCAATATCGGCTACTTTGCGGATTATCTGGTGGAATATTCCCGCTCCACCCAGTTTGTGGTGGTGACCCACCGGAAGGGAACGATGGAGCGGGCGAATGCCCTGTATGGGGTCGCCATGGAGGAACAGGGAGTCAGTAAAATGGTTTCCGTATCCCTGAAGGATTATCAGGAATAACGGGAACAGAGCGGAAGGAGAGCGGTCATGATCAGAAAAGTCATGCTGCTTCTGCTGGCGCTGATGCTGTTTTCGGCATCCGCGGCGGGAGCGGAACAGACGGATGAAAAGGCGGGGATCCTGGATCTCTATCTCCGGAAGGGGGATTCCAGGGTCTGGCTGGGCACGGCTGTTCCGCTGGCGGAGGAATCCATACTGACCTCCGCTGCAGTCCGTCCCGGAGAGGGAGAAACGCTGGAGCTTTCGGACGGGCTGCATACCTGGGTTCCGGAAAAGGTGCTGCAGGATCAGCGGGGATTGATTACGCTGCTGCTGCTTCCGGACCGGACCGAGCCGGAAATCACCGTATTCTGCCGCCTGTACTCGATGAACGGCGGAGTGAAGGCGGATGACTGCGTGGTTCTTTCGGCGGCCGGAGAGGGTCAGCGGAACTCCCTGCGGGTGCTGGAAGCCGGGGCGGCGGTCTGGCAGGAGACGGACTGCATGCTGGTTCAGCTCTCCGGGGACGCCCGCCTGGGTTCTCCGGTTCTGACCGGAAGCGGGGAACTGGTTGGGCTGATTGCCGCGCAGTACGCGGAAGGACCGCACCGGTATATGATGCTGACGGTGAACGGCCTGGTGCAGGCGTTGACCGATGTCAGCCTCCAGGCGGCCGCGATGACGGATAACGAGGTTCCGGAAGGATTCCTGACCGCCCTGGAGGGGAACCGGGTGACGCTGGACTGGTCCCGCGTCAGCCTGCCGAAGACGGAAGGAATGAATGTCTATACGGTGGTGGCCGATCTCGGAAACAGCTACCTGACCTTTTTCCGGGCGGATCAGAAGGTTTCCCGGGTCCAGATGCTGCTGACGCCGGGCCGGACCTATCTGGCGGGGATGATGCAGTCGGCGGACTCGCCGGAGGCGATTCCGGATCAGTATGTGATTCTTTCGCCGCCGTCCGCGCAGCCCTTACGGGATCACGGCTTTCGGTCGGTCTGCTGCGGGCTGACAGAGAATCCGGAAGCTTCGGCCGCGCAGAATCAGGAGCCGGCGCTTCTGACGGAGGTAACAGAGGAGCAGCTCCGCTCCGGAACAGCCTTTTTCTATTCCTCCAGTGTGTATGAGGTGGCGGAGAGAGAGGAACGCCCCCTGCTGATCACGCTGACGGATCCGGATGACCATAATTATCAGTATGAAAGCACCTGGGTGTATGATCCGACGCTGAAAGAGCGGGATGTCTGGTGGGATTCCCCCGCTGAAATGGGTCTGCTCCGCTTCCTGAATGAAGACGTGTATCCGAAGGGAACCTACCGGATGTCCTTCTATGTCGGAGACGCGCTGGCGGACAGCTTTACCTTTGAAATCAAATAAAGAACGGGAGGGAATAAAGGATGCCAAACTTCAAAAGGAGCGATGATGTTTTTCTGGAGGCTGCGAAACAGTTTCCGACCCCTTTTCATCTGTATGATGAGCAGGAAATCCGGAACCGCGCGCGGGCGCTGAAGCGGGCTTTCTCCTGGTGCCGGGATTTCAGAGAATATTTCGCGGTGAAGGCGCTTCCGAATCCCGCCATTCTGCGGATCATGAAGGAGGAAGGCTGCGGCCTGGACTGTTCCTCCGCGACGGAGCTGACGCTGGCCGCGGCCTGCGGATTCAGCGGGGATGAGGTGATCCTGTCGGCCAACGCCATGCCGCCGGAAGAGTTCCGTCAGGCCAGGGAACTGGGCGCCTGGATCAATCTGGATGATCTTTCGGATATTGAGCTTTTGCGGACGCACGGCGGTATTCCGGAGTGCGTGTGCCTGCGGTTTAATCCCGGCGGATCCTTCAGCATCGGGAATACCATTATGGGTAATCCGGGCGAGGCGAAGTACGGCTTTACGGAGCAGCAGCTGCGGGAAGGCCTGCGGACGCTGAAGACCCTGGGAGTGCGCCGCTTTGGACTCCATGCGTTCCTGTCCTCCAATACGACGGATGCCTCTTATTTCCCGGAGCTGTCCAGACTGCTTCTGACGCTCGGAAAATCTCTGGAAAAAGAAGAAGGGCTGAACTTTGCCTTTGTGGATCTTTCGGGCGGCATCGGCATTCCCTATCGGCCGGAGGAGCCGGAAACGGATATTCAGGCTGTGGGCGAAGGGGTGCGCCGGGCTTATGAAGAAATCTGTCCGGAAGGACAGGTGGGCGTGAAGACGGAGCTCGGCCGCTGGATGACCGGCCCCTGCGGATGGCTGGTGACCCGGGCGGTTCATGAGAAAAAGATTTACCGGGATTATATCGGCGTGGATGCCTGCGCGGCGAATCTGATGCGTCCGGCCATGTACGGAGCCTATCATCATATTACGGTCTGCGGCAAGCGGGACTGGCCGGCGGATCATCTCTATGATGTGACCGGCTGTCTTTGCGAGAATAATGACAAGTTTGCCATTAACCGGGAACTGCCGGAAATCGTTCCGGGAGATCTGCTGGTGATTCATGATACCGGCGCGCATGGACACGCCATGGGATATAATTATAACGGCCGCCTTCGCTCCGCGGAGATTCTGTATACCGCGGAGGGGACTTACCGGATGATTCGCCGGGCGGAACGGCCGGAGGATTATTTTGCCACCCTGGATGTGGATCCGGCAGCGGAGGCTCTGGGACTCAAAATATGACAGAAAAGTGAAAGATATTTCAAAAATAAGTCTCCGTATGTTTCAAAATTGTTGACGATTCATCACTGATCAGGTATAATACCCATATCTTGTGGGCATTTATGCCCCGGGGTCAATGGATGGGGGAGGGACAGCAGTGGTGAAGAAGGGCAAATGGATGCGGAGTCTTCTGACTGCCGTGCTGTGCTTCTCTCTGGGAGCCGGCGCGGCCGCGGAAACCGGAACCTACACGGATGAAGACGGCGGCGTCTGGGACTATGATATGGGGATCTATACGGATGCGGACGGCAATCAGTATGAGATCACGGATGACAGCGGCAACAGCTATGGTTCCGGGTCCAGGCAGAACGCGGACGGAAGCATCACCATCGTGACCGGTGAGGAAGACAGCGTCGTCCAGAATTCAGACGGTTCCATTACGGTGGATTCCGGCGCCATTCAGGTCGTCGATAAAGAAGAGGAAAGCAAACCGCTCACCTATGAGGAATGGCAGGCCCGGATGGACGCCATCGCGGACCGGAACGGCCGGGAAACGGAAACCTTTTATCGGAAATCGGAAAAGGAACTGATTCCGGTGAGCGTGGTTTACGTGGGGCTGGTTCGTTCCATGGTTCATCTGAACGGGAAGGAACAGCTGGTGGATACCTGCGACCTGGTCTGGGATACCGAGGCCCCTGCGGAACAGCTGCTGGCAGTGATCAACGCTCCCAAGAACGGGCAGGCCAAACTGCGCGCAAAGACCAGCACTAAATCCACGGTGCTGGACACCTGCCGGACCAATCGGGTGGTGCGGGTGCTGAAGGTGGGAAAGACCTGGGCTTTTGTGGATCATAACGGTCTCCGGGGCTATATCCAGAATACCTCTCTGACCTTCTATCCGAACGAGCGTCATGAATATGAAACAGGCTATATCAGCGTAAAAGGAAAGACGCCGAAGGGAGAAACGGTGTATATCCGGTCGGCGCCTAAGAATAATTCAAGGCATCTGGAGCAGTACCCGGTGGCTACGCCGCTGACCATTGTTGCCTCGGATGCAAACTGGACGGAAATCGATGTGGAAGGATGGCACTGCTATATCCTTTCCAAATATGTCAGCCGGTATGCGGGAGCGAGCGCGGCGGCGGAATGACCGCTCAGGGCAGGTTTTCAAAAAAGTCGTTTTTAAGGATATCTTCTCCGACCAGGCTTCGGTACAATCCGAATAGGGTACAGTCTCCCGGGCCGAAATCTTCCACCGCGTATCGGGTTTCCTGCTGGGAGGTGTGGCAGCGGAAAGCGTCCTCAGCCACCTCGAAGGAAGTTTTCCCGTCAAAGGCTTCCAGAGGCTGCCCCCAGTCCATGTCCACAGTGTTTTGCGGGTACAAATGCAGATAGCATTTCGGCACATCCCAGACGCCGTATTCCTCGGCGGATTTGGGATATTTTTTTTCGTTTGCCGCCAGCTCCAGGCAGTGGGTCACCGCGTCCGCGCAGACCCGGTGCCCGCCGTGGCCGTATTCGCCGTTCAGATCGTGGGTCAGCAGAACCTCGGGCTGAAAGCGGCGGATCCATCCGGTGACGATTTCATAAACCCGGCCTTTGGGCCAGTGGGTGTATTGTCTGGACAGGGATCCGGAAAAACTGTCCGGAAATTTCCCCCAGACCGGATAATTCCGGACGCCGCAGGTCCATAAACAGTCCAGCAGCTCCAGCCGGCGATAGGGCATGGTGGGCACCATCATGCATACCTGGCAGATTTTCCCCTGCTGGCCCGCATAGGTCGGCAGGGCGCCTCCGAACCACAGCACTTCATCGTCCGGGTGGGCGGCCAGCAGCATCAGATCGGCCTTCCGGGCAGGCGGTGTCCATTGCTGAACCTCCCGCGGAGTGGTTCCGCCGCCGTAAACCCTCAGCTCGGCCAGGGTAAACTTCCGGGTGGCTTTGGCTGCCTGGGCGACGCGGAAACGGGTGGTTCCTTCCGGAAGAGGCAGGTATTCGGAAAGAAAGAGCCCTTCGGTTTCCTGCAGGGTTTTCCACTTTCCGGATTCGTCTTCCACCTGAACAGCCCAGGCATGAGGATGGTCATACCATTGCAGCCATACGCCGGAGCAGGTTTCGCCTTTGGGAGCGGTCACCTCGATCCAGGCTTTGCTTCCGCCGGAGGAGGTCCAGGAAGTGCGGTAATTCCGGTCCGTGCATTTCTGAAAGTTCTTGCGGCCTGAACCGGGCTTCAGCGTGCAGCGGAGCGTAATGTCCGCGGCGGTTTCCGCTCTTGCGGAGGGAAAAGGAAACAGGCCTGAAAGAAGGAAGGCACTGATCAGCATGGCCAGGAATCCGGCTGAACCTCTGTAGAACTTGCGCATGGCATCCTCCTGTTTGATTTCCCGTCTATTCTATCTTACCTGTTTCCTTCCGTCAAGGAATCCTGTTTTGCCGCCGGGGGCCCTGCTTGTCAGTCACCGTGAAAAAGTGTATAATAATTCTGTTTCCGGTTTTTTGCAGAAGGGAGGGGGATCTGTGGTCAAGGAACGAATGCTGGTGACCGGCGGTCATGCGCTGGAAGGCCAGGTTCAGGTCAGCGGCGGCAAGAATACCGCGGTGGCGGTGATCCCGGCGACCCTGCTGAGCGATGAGCCCTGCACGATTGAAAACCTCCCCGATATTGAGGATGTGCATGCCCTGGCGGATATTCTGCGGGAGCTGGGCGCAAAGGTGGATTATGAACCGGGGAAGATGATGCGCGTGGATCCGCGTTCCGCGGAAGGGACGACGGTTTCCTATCATAATGCTCAGCGCCTGCGGGCCAGTTATTATCTGCTGGGCGCGCTGCTGGGCCGCTGCGGAAAGGCCCGCGTCCCCACGCCGGGAGGGTGTGAGATCGGCTCGCGCCCGGTGGATCAGCATCTGAAAGGCTTCCAGGCGATCGGGGCCGAGGCGGAGGAGCGGGCCGGAGTGCTGACGGCCGAGAGCCAGGTCCTGACCGGGGGAGACGTCTTCTTTGATATGGTCACGGTGGGGGCGACGGTCAACGTGATGCTGGCGGCCGTCCGGGCCCGGGGGAATACGGTGATTTACAATGCGGCGAAGGAGCCGCATATTGTGGACCTGGCGAACTTCCTGAACAGTATGGGCGCCAGAATCAAGGGCGCGGGGACGGATATCATCCGCATCCGCGGGGTGCAGACGCTGCATGGAAGTACCTATGCCGTCATCCCGGACCAGATCGAGACCGGTACGCTGATGATTGCCGCGGCCGCGACCGGCGGGGATATTATCATTAACGGGTGCATTCCGACGCATATGGATGCCCTGAGCGCCAAATTGCTGGAGATGGGCGTCAAGGTAACGGATTATGACGATGCGATCCGGGTGCATGTCGTGGGCCCGAGGCGCTCGATTAATGTCAAAACGCAGGTTTATCCCGGGTTCCCGACGGATTTGCAGCAGCCGATGAGCGCGCTTCTGACGACGGCCAAAGGAACCAGTATTGTAACCGAAACGATTTTTGAACAGCGGTTCCGCCATCTGGATGAGATCCGCCGGATGGGCGCTCACGTGCGCGTGGTGGACCGGACGGCGATTATCGAAGGGGTGCCGGAGCTGTACGGATCGCCGGTGACCGCCTCGGATCTGCGGGCCGGAGCCGCGCTGATTATTGCCAGCCTGATGGCCCGCGGCGTATCGGAGATCTATGAGCCCGGCTATATTGACCGGGGATATGAGCATATTGAGGATAAGCTTCGATCGCTGGGCGCTGTGATCAGCCGCGAGCCTGTTCTGTGACCGTCAAGGAGGGCATCATGATCAATCCCTTTGAGGTATTGGGTCTGAAGACCTGGGCGGATGCGGATGAGGTGCGCGCCGCTTATCGCTCTCTGGTGAAGACCTGCCATCCGGATATGATCCAGGATCCGTATCTGAAGGCAGAAGCACAGCAGCGCATGGTCCAGCTGAATCTTGCCTATGAGGAAGCGATCCGCATGGCTTCCTCTCATCCCCGGGCCGGCGCCCATTCGGCGGAGATGACGGAGGAGGAAGCGATTCTGCTGGCGGAGAGGATGCTGGACAGGGGCAATCCGGAAAGCGCGCTGCGGAATCTGCTCCGGTGCAGGAACCGGAGCGGCCGATGGTTTTTTGAACAGGGAAAAGTCCTGATGGAAATGGAACAGTATGAAAGCGCGCATCAGTCTTACCGGGAAGCGGTCCGGCTGGAGCCGGAGAATAATCAGTATCGCTCCGGAGCGCTGGACGCGGCGATCGCGATGCGCGAAAGCGCCACCTTATCCGGAAAACTGAAAAAGGTTCTGAAAAGAAAATCAAAGCATCCTGAAATCAGGTAACCGAACCGCGAAGCTTCAGAAACAGGCTGACGCGGCTTTTTCTTTTCGGCTGTTCTTTTCCGTTATTTATCTTCATATCCGGGCAGCATTCGCTTGCCGAAGCCGATGACCTCGTGGATCAGCGTATCGCCCTGGATCCCTTTCAGGGGAACGAGCCGGTCTCCTCCGGGCAGGATATGAATCTGATCTCCTCCGTCCTCAAGCACGCTGGAGCTGATCAGAATCTGGCCGCCCCTGGAGCAGCCTTCAATGCGGGATGTCAGATTGACGTTCCGGCCGATCATATCATATTTCGTACGGATTTCGGATCCGATATTTCCCAGAATGGCCTCGCCGGAGTGGATGCCGATGCCCATCAGCAGATCGGGATACCCCTGTTCCCGGTTCCACTCGTTGATGGCGCCCATCCGCCGCTGCATGGAGACCGCGCAGGCCACCGCGTTGAGAGAAGAGGAATCATTCGGCCGGGGAGCGCCGAAAACGACCACGATGGCGTCGCCGACAAAATCCAGAATGTTTCCCTGCCAGGCGTTGATGATTTCAATCATTTCCTGCAGATAATGGTTCAGCATCCGGATGAAATCCTGGGTCTCCATGCGCTCGGAGATCGCGGTGGAATCTCTCAGATCGGAGAAAAGCATGGCGACATAGCGGCGCTCGCCGCCGATGGTCAGCTGACCGTTTTTCCGCTGCATCTCCTCCAGCACCTCTTCCGTCAGATAAGGTGCGATGAAGCTGCGGGTATTTTCGCGGCCCTGCTTGACCATTTCTGTCAGTTTGTCGTTTTCCTCTTTCAGAGAAGCGATCTGCGCCCGAAGCTGAATCAGCTCTTCTTCCGGAGAAAGAGAATGCTCCATCAATCCGTCTCCTTTTCTGATTGATTTCGGTAGGCTGTCATGGGTCATTATGCCATATTTTACCGGTCTTTTCAATAAAAAAAGCAGATGAAATTGACAAATCGGACAGTGCGTGGAATAATGTCTGCAGGATGTGAAAAAGGAGAGGGTCCGCTTTGGCAAGGGGCAGGGAAAAGCGTTTTTCGAGAACGGAATGGTCCTGGATCTTTTATGATTGGGCCAATTCCGTTTACGCGACCAATATTATGGCTGCCATTTTTCCGATTCTCTATTCTCAGGTGGCCGGCAGCGGCACGCTGGGAGATCATCTGTACGGATATGCGGTCTCCCTGGCGAATCTGCTGGTAGCGGTGTTTTCTCCGTATCTGGGCGCGATTGCCGATTTCAAGGGGATGAAGAAAAAGCTCTGGATGGGCTTTATGATTGCCGGCGTCGTGTTTACGGCGGTGATGGGTCTGGTCGGCAGCTGGCAGCTGATGCTGCTTGGGTTTGTGATCAGCCGGATCGGCTTCAGCGGCGCGAACACGTTCTATGACAGCTTCCTGACGGATGTCACCACGCCCGAACGGATGGACAAGGTCAGCTCCTGGGGCTTTGCGATGGGATATATCGGCGGGTCGACGATTCCCTTTGTGCTGTCGATCCTGATCATGTTCCTGATGAACATGAGCGAGCTGAGCATGCGGATCGCCGTGCTGATCGTGCCGGTCTGGTGGCTGGCTTTCTCCATTCCGTTCATGCGGAATGTGCGTCAGATTTCCTATGTGGACACGCCCCCCGCGGAGCTGGGGAAGGCCGCCTGGAAAAATACGGTCAAAACTTTCCGGAACATTCTGAAGAACAAGGCGATCCTGTTTTTCCTGCTGGCTTACTTCTTCTATATCGACGGCGTGGATACGATCATTTCCATGGCCACGAAATACGGGAATACGCTGGGGCTTGGCCAGATCGGTATGATTCTGGCGCTGCTGGTGACCCAGGTGGTGGCGGTTCCCTGCAGTATTTTCTTCGGTAAAAAGGCGGAAAAAATCGGAACCCTGAAGCTGATTACCTTCTCCGTGCTGGTGTATGCCTTCATTACGGTTGTCGGCTTTGCAATGGGCTATATTGTGGATTTCCATGAGAACCTGGGCATGACCCTGGAGAAGGCCGTGGGAATCAGCCAGGTGCTGTTCTGGGTGCTGGCGACCCTGGTGGGAACGGTCCAGGGCGGCATTCAGGCTCTGAGCCGCTCCTATTTCGGAAAGCTGATTCCTCCGGAGCGCAGCGGAGAGTATTATGGCTTTATGGATATCTTCGGCAAATTTGCCTGCGTGATCGGGCCGGCCCTGTATGAATTGTTCTATGGGCTGACGGGGAAGCCGTGCTTCGGTATTCTGAGCCTGATTCTGCTGTTTGCGTGCGGCTTCCTGTTCCTGACCGTAGGGAAGAAGCATTTCAGAATCGCGGAGCATAAGTAAAGAACGGATGATAAAAAACAGAGCGGGAGGATGAATCGGATGAAACTGACCAATGCGGGACTGAAAAACACGGATGCGTGGGAGAAGGCCGGGGTTCGGCTGCCGGCTTATAACCGGGAGGATATGATCCGGATCACGGCGGAGGAGCCTGTCTGGGTTCATTTCGGCGCGGGGAATATTTTCCGGGGCTTTATTGCCGGGCTGCAGCAGCGCCTGCTGAATCAGGGGCTGGAGAAGCATGGCATCATTGCCGCGGAGACCTTCGATTTTGAAATTATTGACCGGATTTACAAGCCTTATGACTGTCTGACGCTGATGGTATCCCTGAAGCCGGACGGCACGACGGATCGGGAAGTGATCGATTCCCTGGCGGACGGGCTGAAAGCGACTCCCGGGGTTCCGGAAGACTGGGAGAAGCTGAAGGCGGTTTTCGCGGCGCCTTCTCTGCAGCTGGTTTCCTTTACGATTACGGAGAAGGGCTATGCCCTGCGGGATCTGCGCGGAGAACTGTTCCCGGTGGTCCGGCAGGATATGGAGGAAGGACCGCTCCATGTCCGCCATGCCATGAGCGTTGTCGCGGCGCAGATGCTGCACCGTTATGAAAGCGGAAAGGCGCCGGTAGCCCTGGTCAGCATGGATAACTGCAGCCATAACGGAGAAAAGCTCCGTGCTTCCGTGCTGGAGATTGCTGAAGCCTGGGTGAAGGCCGGCTTTGCGGAGGAAGGTTTCCTGACCTGGATTTCGGATGAATCCCGGGTTTCCTTCCCCTGGTCCATGATCGATAAGATTACGCCCCGGCCCGCGGATGTGGTCACCCGGGCGCTGACGGCTGACGGCGTGGAGGATATGGCTCCCGTCCAGACGGAGCGCCATACGTATATTGCGCCTTTTGTCAATGCGGAAGTTCCTCAGTATCTGGTCGTGGAGGATCGGTTCCCCAACGGACGTCCGCCGCTGGAGAAGGCGGGGGTCTTTATGACCGACCGGGATACGGTGAATAAAACCGAGCGGATGAAGGTCACGACCTGCCTCAATCCGCTGCATACGGCCCTGGCGGTGTACGGCTGCCTGCTGGGCTATACGCTGATCGCTGATGAAATGAAGGATCCGGATCTGAAGGCGCTGGTGGAGCGGATCGGCTATCAGGAAGGTCTTCCGGTGGTTACCGATCCCGGAATCCTCAGCCCGAAAGCCTTCCTGCAGGAAGTGCTGGAGAAGCGGCTCCCGAATCCCTTCATGCCGGATACTCCCCAGCGGATTGCCTGTGATACCAGCCAGAAGGTGCCGATCCGCTTCGGCGAAACCATCAAGAGCCGCCTGGCGGACGGTACGGCGGATCAGCTCGAAGCCATTCCGCTGGCTATCGCCGCCTGGCTGCGGTATCTGCTGGCTGTCGATGATGAAGGGAAGCCCATGGAGGTATCTCCGGATCCCATGCGGGAGGATCTGCAGTCCGCGCTGAGCGCGGTGCGCTTTGGCGATCCGGCGTCGGCGGAGGGCGTTCTGGCGCCGATTCTGGCGAATCCGGTGATTTTTGCGGTGGATCTGACGGCTACGCCTCTGGCGCCCAAAGTGGAACGGGCATTCCGGGAAATGCTGACAGTGGGCGGCGTACGGAAATCACTGAAGAAGGAAGGATAAGGCATGAAGCTTTGGGGCGGCCGTTTCGGCAAGGCGACAGACGGGCTGGTGGATGATTTTCATTCCAGCATTTCCTTTGATCAGAGGCTGTTTGAGCAGGACATTCTCGGTTCCATGGCGCACGCCACCATGCTGGGCGAGCAGGGAATTATCCCCGCGGCGGATGCGGACAAGATTCTGGAGGGCCTGCGGGGCATTCTGGAGGATGCCAGAGCCGGAAAGATTCAGTGGATGGTGGATGCGGAAGATATCCATATGAATGTGGAAACGCTTCTGACCGAGCGGATCGGGGAAGCCGGAAAACGTCTGCATACCGGCCGCAGCCGGAATGATCAGGTGGCCCTGGACACCCGCATGTATGCCCGGGTGGCCTGCCGGGAAACGGAAACGCTGCTGGAGGAGCTGCTGGACGTCATTCTGGATACAGCGCAGGAAAACCTGCATACGATTATGCCCGGCTATACCCATCTTCAGAAAGCCCAGCCGATTACGCTGGCCCATCATTTCATGGCGTATGCGCAGATGTTTCTGCGGGATCGGGAGCGCTTTCAGCGTGCCTTCCGCTCGGCGGATGTCATGGTGCTGGGTTCCGGAGCCCTGGCGGGGACGACTTATCCGCTGAATCGTCAGCGGGTGGCGGAGCTTCTGGAGTTCGGCGCCGTTTCCGAAAACAGCCTGGACGGCGTCTCGGACCGGGACTTTTTGCTGGATTATCTGTCCGCGGCTTCCATCTGCATGATGCATCTGAGCCGCTTCTGTGAAGAACTGATTCTCTGGAACACCAATGAGTTCCGCTTTGTGGAGATGGACGACGCCTTTGCCACGGGATCCAGTATTATGCCCCAGAAGAAAAACCCGGATGTGGCGGAGCTGATCCGCGGAAAGACCGGCCGGGTCTACGGGGATCTGTTCACCCTGCTGACGGTGATGAAAGGTCTGCCCCTGGCCTATAACAAGGATATGCAGGAGGATAAGGAAGCGTTCTTTGATGCCCGGGACACGCTGATCAAGGGGCTGACGGTGTTTACCGCCATGCTGAAAACCGTCACGTTCCGGAAGGATGTGATGGAACGGGGAGCTTCCGGCGGCTTTACCAACGCTACGGATTGCGCGGATTATCTGGTGCGGAAAGGCGTGCCCTTCCGGGATGCGCATAAAGTGGTGGGGGAACTGGTTGCTTACTGCCTGAATGAAAATAAGGCGCTGCTGGATCTGACCCTGCCCGAATTGCAGCGCTTCCATCCTGCTTTCGATCAGGATGTGTTTGATGATCTGAGTATGATTTCCTGCGTGGAAAGACGGAAGATTCCTGGCGCGCCGGCTCCGGAAATGGTGCAGCAGTCGATTGATTCCGCCAGGGAACGGCTTCGGAACGGCCGGAGCTGACGCGGCGCTTACGAAGAATTCACGTTTTCCGATTCTGCCATATAACTGCATATTCTGTTTTTTTCCTGTTGTTCTTTCCCTGTTTGCGGGCTTGACGGGATGCCGCGGGAAATGTATCCTGTATCCAGCTTGAGCAATGGGGCTATGTCTGTTATATAGCCTGGAAAAGAGGAAAGAGTATGGATCTTGTTCTGAAACTGGGAATGCTGCTGCTGTTCTTCGGTGTGATGGTGTATGTGGGGTTCTATTGCCGCAGGCATTCCACGGATGTCAACGGCTTTGTCCTCGGCGGGCGGAGCGTCGGCCCCTGGCTGACGGCCTTTGCCTATGGCACCTCATATTTCTCGGCTGTGGTCTTTGTGGGATATGCCGGTCAGTTTGGCTGGAAATACGGAATTGCATCGACCTGGATCGGCCTGGCGAATGCCTTCCTCGGTTCGCTCCTGGCCTGGGCCGTGCTGGGGCGCCGGACCAGGATCATGACGCAGCATCTGCAGTCCAATACCATGCCGCAGTTTTTCGAGAGCCGCTTTGACTCCCGGAGCCTGAAGATCCTGGCCTCCGCGATTATCTTTATCTTCCTGATTCCCTATACGGCTTCTCTGTATAACGGCCTGAGCCGCCTCTTCGAGATGGCCTTCCATGTGGATTATGCAGTGTGCGTGATCGTCATGGCGATTCTGACCGGAATCTATGTGATTGCCGGGGGTTACATGGCGACCGCCGTCAACGACTTTATTCAGGGCATCATCATGATTGTCGGCATTATCGCCGTCATTGCCGCGGTACTGACTTCCCAGGGAGGTTTTTCCGGCTCGCTGGCCAAACTGGCCGCGGTGGAGGATCCGGCGGTCAGCTCTGTTCCGGGCGTGTTCAATTCCTTTTTCGGGCCGGATCCGTGGAACCTGCTCGGCGTCATGATTCTGACCAGTCTCGGAACCTGGGGCCTGCCTCAGATGGTGCAGAAATTCTATGCCATCAAGAGCGAAAAGGCGATCAACAAGGGCATGATCGTTTCGACCGTCTTTGCCGTGGTCATTGCCGGCGGCAGCTATTTCCTGGGCGGCTTCGGGCGGCTCTTTTCCGGCCAGGTGGATGTGGCAAAGCAGGGGTATGACGCCATTGTCCCGACCATGCTGTCCAATCTGAGCCCGTTCCTGATTGCGGTGGTGGTGATCCTGGTGCTGAGCGCGTCCATGTCCACCCTGTCTTCCCTGGTGCTGACGTCTTCCTCCACGCTGACGCTGGATTTCCTGAAGAATATCCGGAAAAAGGAAATGAAGGAAAATACCCAGCTGAAACTGATGCGGATCCTGATCGCCGTCTTTATCGCCATTTCCGCGGTCATTGCCATTTTCCAGTATCAGTCCGGAAGCGCGTTTATCGCTCAGATGATGGGTATTTCCTGGGGTGCGCTGGCCGGCGCTTTCCTGGCGCCCTTCCTGTACGGTCTGTACTGGAAGCGGACCACGAAGATTGCCTGCATGGTCAGCTTCTTCTTCTCCACCGTGGTCATGATTCTGAATGTGACCGCCAAAAGCATTTTCCCGGCCTTCCTCCAGAGCCCCATCAATGCCGGCGCGTTCTGCATGCTGGCCGGTATGATTATCGTGCCTCTGATCAGTCTGATCACGCCTGCGCCGGACCGGAACAAGATCGAAAAAATCTTTTCCTGCTATGACCGGACGGTTGTTGTCCATGCGAAGGATTCCATTGGATCCGGGGAGGAACAGCCCTCCTGATATTCATTGCAGCCCGGCGGGAACCACCCTGCCGGGCTGCTTTTTCGAACCTGCCGCAATGGCATCCGGAGGATTTTTTTGATTCGGACGAAAAAATGCTTTACAAACAGAAATGGATGTGTTAAGATATCATCTGTTCGGGGCATTAGCGCAGTTGGTAGCGCACAACACTGGCAGTGTTGGGGTCAGGAGTTCGAATCTCCTATGCTCCACCATACACGAGAAATCCGAACCTGAAGCCGGTCGGCAAGGGGTTCGGATTTCTTGTATTTGATCTGAAGGAGTATTGTGGCGGGATGACATAGCCTGAAATAACTCGGTTCTGCCATTTCCGAGCCACCCCGCCGAACGACAGCTTTGATCCGCAATCTGAGATTTGTTATAAAAACCCGGAAAGAATGAAAACTGACGACAACGACCACGAACAGGAGGAAAACCGCATGGATAACATCATTTTCGCCAAATACGATATGGATTCCGGCTGTGTCCAGGCATGGACAGAAAACTGCAATCTCATCCTGATTGACTGCGATGCAGTCGAAAAAGCCTTTTCGGAAAATATGTA
>JAGCBO010000141.1 GCA_017652125.1 Clostridia bacterium
GCCTGGGGCACCATGTAGGCCGTCAGGTATTTAGCAAGATGCTCCCGCAGGGACGCGATGTCCACCGTTTCGTCCGCGGTGAAGTAGGCCGCCAGGTAGTCCGTCTCCCCGTGGATCACCGTCACCGCACAGGTCCGGATACCCGGATACGTGCTGATCACGTTTTCCACTTCGCCCAGCTCAATCCGCAGGCCCCGCAGCTTCACCTGGTCGTCCATCCGGCCGTGGAACTCAATCTTTCCGTCCTCCCGGATCCGCGCCAGGTCGCCGCTGCGATAGGCCCGCTTGCCCAGCAGCGTGATGAAATGCTCCCGGGTCAGGTCGTCCCGGCCGATGTAGCCCCGGCCCACGCCTTCGCCCAGGATCACCAGTTCGCCCGTGGCGCCCAGGGGCTGCAGCTTCCCGTTCCGGTCCGCCGTCGCCACATACACATTGGCGTTGGGAATCCCGATGGTAATATCCTCCGCGCTCCGGATCACTTCCATGGTACAGCTGATGGTGGCCTCCGTGGGCCCGTAGCCGTTCATGATGTGGAGTTCCGGATTGATTTCCTTCAGTTTTCCGTAGAGGGCCGGCGGGAAGGCTTCCGCGCCGAAGTCCACGCTCCGCAGTCCCCGCACCGCCGGCCGGAAGCTGGCGCTGCTGATCAGGTTGGCCAGGTATCCGGGCGTACAGCTCATCACGTCCACCCGGTTTTCCGTCATCAGCCGGGCCATCTGCTCCGGATTCAGGATCTGCTCCTGGGTGGCCAGCACCACCGTCATGCCGTTGGCCAGGGGCACAAACTCTTCCATAATGGCGAAGTCAAAGGTCAGCGCCGCGACAGCGAGGCTCACCTGTCCCCGCTCCGTATAGCCGAGAATCTCGTGATTCTTCGGGTTCGGATCCACAAAGTTCACCAGGTTCCGGTTGGTCAGCATCACGCCCTTGGGCTTTCCGGTGGATCCGGAGGTGTAGATCACGTAAGTGAGCGCGTCCGCGGGCACATCCAGAACCGGGTTCTCCCGGCTGCCGGAAGCCGCCGCTTTTTCTGCCTCGACTACCATAATCCCTTCCGCCTGCAGAGCCTGGAGGAATGCTTTTCTTCTTTCAATCACCCTGCCGGTGGTCAGCAGCAGCTTCGCCCCGGAATCCTCCAGGATGAAGCGGATTCTTTCCTCCGGATATTCCGGATCAATGGGCAGGAAAGCCCCGCCGCTCTTCAGCACGCCCTGCCGCATCACATAGGCATAGCTGTCCCGGTCCGCCAGCACCGCCACGATCGTCTCCGGTCCGGCGCCGCATTCCCGAAGCGTCGCTCCCACCGCGTTGGCTTCCTCATTCAGCTGCCGGTAGCTCAGCGTCCGGTCGGCGGCCACCAGCGCCGTCTTTTCCGGATCCTTTTCCGCGCTGTCCTGCAGCAGGCGGTAGGCCGGCCGCTCCGCCACTTCCGCCGTCGTGTCATGCAGGGTCAGGATGGCCTGCCGGTCTTCCTCGCTGACCAGTTCGACCTCCCCGACCGTGGCTTTCCGGATGAATTCCCCGGCAATCCGGTCCGTCAGCCGGGCCAGGCCCAGCGCCGTATAGGCGGAATAGGCCGAAGGATCATATTCGCAGGCGATTTCCACCCGGTCCCCGTTCAGGCTGATATCGATGCCGAGCAGCGCCTTCGCCTGGGACAGGGACAGATCCCGGATTTCCGCGGGATATCCGCCGATCACGGTTTCTTCTTCTCCGGAGCCTTCTCCCTGATAGGCGAAAA
>JAGCBO010000142.1 GCA_017652125.1 Clostridia bacterium
CTTGGACGGCATGGAGACGATGGTGGGATTCACCCAGCGGTTCGTGGCGGAAAGCTGCCAGAACGCCAGAAACGCGACCAGCAGCACCCAGGAGAGCGCGTACCACAGGTAGCGCGAATCCCCCTTTCCCGTTCTTTTTCCCGGGATTCCGGCGCCTTTTTTTCTTGCTTCCATGTCCGTTTTCTTCCTTTCTTCCGGGAAAGATCTCCGGGAATGATTCCGCCGGTTCCTCCGGCCGCTGTCAGAGCGCCGCGTCCTTTTCCAGATACGGCACGGATACGTTCAGCGTATCCGGATATTTGATCCCGGCGCCGGTGTTCAGCAGCACCACCTTGTCCTGCTCGCGGATCCAGCCTTCTTCCCTCAGCGCCTTGGCCGCCGCGTAGATCGCCGCTCCCTCCGGGCAGACGAAAGCGCCTTCCTCGCGGGCCAGCTCTCCCAGCGCGGCCAGGATCTGCTCATCCGATACGGCCTTCGCGCAGCCGCCGGTTTCCGCAATCGCCTGCAGCACCAGGAAATCTCCCAGGGCTTTGGGCACGTTGATCCCGAAGGCGACCGTCTTCGAGTTTTCAAAGAAGACCGATTCCTTCTTCCCTTCCTGATAAGCCCGGACGATCGGGGCGCAGCCTTCCGCCTGTACGGCGACCAGCCGGGGAAGCGGTCCCTCGACGATGCCGATTTCCTTCAGCTCCTTCAGCGCCTTCCAGATGCCGATAATGCCGACGCCGCCGCCGGTGGGATACAGAATCACGTCCGGCAGCTGCCAGCGGAACTGCTCCGCAATTTCCAGCCCCATGGTTTTCTTTCCCTCAATGCGGTAAGGCTCCTTCAGGGTCGACGCGTCGAACCAGCCATGAGCCTTCACCCCCGCGCCCACGATTTTTCCGCAGTCGCTGATCAGCCCCCGGACCAGGTAAAGCTTCGCCCCGGTCGCGGCGCACTCGTTGCGGGTAATCTTCGGCGCATCCTCCGGCATCACAATCGTCACCTCAATGCCTGCCCGGGCGCCGTATACGGACCAGGCCGCCCCCGCGTTTCCGTTGGTGGGCATGGCCAGCCGGCGGATCCCCAGTTCCTTCGCCCGGGAAACGCCGACCGCGGCGCCGCGGGCCTTGAAGGTGCCCGTGGGAATTATGCCTTCATCCTTCAGATAAAGATGCGGGATGCCCGATTTTTTCCCGGCTCTTTCAAGCGGCAAAAGAGGGGTGTAACCCTCTCCCAGCGTCACGATATTCCGGTCATCCTGCACCGGCAGCAGCTCCCGGTATCTCCACAGATTGGCTCCGCGGCCGTGAAAGCTGTTCCGGTTCAGCGTGTCCTTTGCTTTTTCAAGATCATACCGCACCAGCAGGGGTGATCCGCATTCACAGAGCTGGTGCACTTCTCCGATGGAATAGGTTTCCCCGCACCGGGGACAGACAAGAGCTTCCGCCAGACTTCCGGTTGCCGCCATTTTTCTTCCCTCCTGATGAGCATGGGGAAATGGCAGAGGTTTCTGTTCTCTGCCATTTCCCGTTCATGCCTGTTTCCGTATCCTCCGCGCGGGTTACTTCTCGCTGATTCCCGCGTTGGTGTAGTAGCTGGGATCCAGAATATCCTCCAGTTTCAGGGAGTCGTCGATGGTTCCCTGTCCCTTCAGGAATTCAAGCGTCCGGTTAATGGGAGCTGAGAATTTATCATCGTCAATGCTGATGGAGCGGGTCCGGGACTCAAAGCTGGTCTTCGTTACTTCCCGGTCGGTATTGGTCAGTTCAACAAAGATATCCACGGTCTTTTCCGGGTTCTCGTCGATCCAGACCTTCGCCTTTTCCAGCACCTTCAGCACGCCGGTCACCACTTCGGGATGCGCCGTGATGAAGTCCTCCCGGCCGATCAGATAGTTGCCGATCAGGCCGCTCTGGCTGTTGTCCGCCACGATCACCGCTCCGCTGGCGTTGGCCGCGTTCAGCTGGTCGCCCTTCAGGATCGCGCCGTCCACATCCCCGGTGATCAGGGAGTTCAGGCTGTCGTCCGCGGACATGTTGACGATCTCCACATCCGTATCTCCCAGACCGGCTTTCGCCAGCAGGGTCAGCAGCATCTCATGCTCGTTGGAGGAGAACTTGACGGCAATCTTCTTGCCCTTGAATCCCTCCACGGTGGTGATGCCCTTGTCCGCTCCGGCGTAGAGCTTGAAGCCGTCCACCGAAAGGTTCACGCTCGCCAGGGCCTTGAAGCCGCTGCCGTTGGCGTCCGCCGTCACCAGGGGCATGGTTCCGATCACGCCCAGCTGGACGTTGCCCGCGTTCATCGCTTCCACAATGGCGGAACCCTGGTTCACAAAGTTGTCCACCACGATTTTGACGCCCGTGCCTTCGAATTCTTCCGTAAAGTAGCCGTTGTAATCCGCGATCTTCAGAATGAAGAAGGACGGCTGGTCTCCGAGATGAACCTCCAGCTCCTCCGCGGCCGCGATGCTGCCCAGGAAGGTTACTGCTACGATTGCTGCGATCAGCAGGGAAATCAGTCTGTTTTTCATGATCCTTTCCTCCGTAAAGTTCTTTTCACCAATTAACCTATGGATCCAATAGGCAATTTGGTTTATGGCTGCAAAGATACCATCTGCGGAGCCTTCTGTCAATACCCCGGAGGCTTATTAAAACATAGAAAAAACTGAGTATCGGTTCTCAATAGAATTGATATCTGCGCGGCACGTTTTGAACCCGGTTTTTAACCGGATTGTGAAAGCGTCCGTTTTGTGGTACAGTGAACGGGTCAGGGAACCTTCATGGAATTCCGTTCAGACAGCCGGAAGGAGGACAGGCAGGGATGATCAGGAAAAGCATACGATTTCTCTGCGGAATGCTGGCGCTTTGCTGCCTGCTGCTTGCTTTCGCCGCGCCGGCGGCCGCGGAATCCCCTTCCGTGATCCGAGTGCTGCTGCGCCGGCTGGCGCTGTCCGACCGGATGGATCTGACGCTGTCCGGCCGCTATCTGGTTCGCTCCGCCTCCGGTGCGGAGCTGCTGCTCCCGGAGGAAGCCAGGGTGACCGTCCTGCTGCAGGACCGCCAGCTTTTCCTCTATTCCGGGGGGATCTCCGCGGGGATGGGCGCTTCCTGTTCTTTCCTGGCTCAGCAGTCCGGAGGGGCCGAGCCCGGGATCCGTTTCAATCTGCAGGCCGGCTTTTATCCCGGCAGTCTCTCGGTTACCATCGAGGACGGCAGGCTGGTTCCGATCCTTTCCCTGCCGCTGGAAACCTATCTGAAGGGCGTCGTCCCCTATGAAATGGGGGACGGATTTCCGCCGGAAGCCCTGAAGGCGCAGGCCGTCTGCGCCCGCACCTATGCGCTGAGCCGCATGCAGCCGTCCGCCGCCTGGGACGTGGTGGACACCACAAACGATCAGGTGTTCCGGGGGCTGAACGATGCGAGTCCGAAATCCATGCAGGCCGTGGAGGATACCGCCGGCCTGGTCCTGACCTGTGACGGAAAGCTGATCACCGCCTGGTACAGCGCGTCGAACGGCGGGCAGACGGAGCTTCCCGCCCATGTCTGGGAGGGGAAAGCGCCGCGCTGCTTCGCCGTCACGGAGGATCCGTGGGACGCCGCCAATCCGGAGTCCGTTGTGCGGACCTGCGTCCTGGCCCGGGACGCCTCCGGCGTATCTCCCGCCTTCGTAAAGCTGATTCACGAGGCAGCCCTTGCCGATCCACGCCTGCGCGATCTGATTCCAGACGAGGATTTCCGCCTGTCCCGGCTGAACGCGCTGGCCCTGACTACGCCGCGCTTCGCCTCTCCGAGCCGCCTGATGACGCGGCTTGAGGTCACCTTTGAAACCGATTCCTTCCGGAAGGACGGAAAAGCGGAATCTGCCGGGGAGGAGGACGAGCTGGGCATTACCGACCTTTTGTCCTCCTATCCCATGACGGTCACGCTGGATCTGTTCCCGGATACGGTGATCGCGCTCGGCCTGAGCATTTCCGGCGCGAACAACGAAATCATCACCCTGCAGGAGGACGACAGCGCCTTCACGCTGACCTCCGGCCGATACGGTCACGGCGTCGGGCTCAGCCAGCGCGGAGCGCAGCAGATGGCGAACGCCGGCGGAAAGGATTTCCGGGAGATTCTCTCCTTCTATTTCCCCGGATCGACGCTGAAGCGCTACACCGGCGAAACCCCTTCCCTGCCGACCCCGCCGCCGCAGCTGGCGCGGGATCCCGGTCCCGCCCCGACCGCTACGCCGCGCCCCACGCTGATGCCGGTCACGCAGGAGCTTCCCGAAGGCGCCCGCATGGCCTATGTCACCGGCATCAGTCAGGACAGCACGCTGAATCTTCGTGCCCAGCCCTCAGCCGGAGCGGAGGTTCTCATGCGTCTGTATTATGGCCAGCCGCTGATCGTGCTGGAAAAAAGCGATGTTCCCGGCTGGGTGCATGTCCGGACCGATGCCGCGGAAGGGTTTGTCATGGAGTCTTTCCTGGAATACGCGCCGGATCTTCCGAAGGGCTGACGATCCAGGACTCCGGCTGTGCTTGCAATTCAGTTTTTTCAGACCGGAAAAGTTTTATTTCATATAGAGTCCGATGACGCTGTCCATCTGGTAGTACTTCATGCCGTCATCGATGATATATTCGATTTCCCCGTCCAGCACATCCTGCAGAAAATCGGTGGTTTCAAAGAAGAGCTCCGTTCCGGACGTCACATCGTTGTGGGAGGGAAATAACCAGGTGATCTTCTTATCCTGAATGACTTTCTCCGCCTTGCGCATGCTTGCCACATAATCCGGCAGGGATGAATCCTCCATGAAGGCATAGAGCGGACCGGGATACCAGGTGTCCCCGGTGAACAGGATCCCGTTGGCCTCGTCGATCAGCATGATGGAGTCAGCGGAATGCCCCGGGGTATACAGGACTTCCAGTTTCCTTCCGCCCAGGTCGATCACCTGCCCGTCCTCCACGGTGGCCGTGGGCGCTTTTCCGATCCTGTAAAAATGCTCCGCGTCGAAATCCTCCGGCCTGTTGATGATGAGCGCCGGGTTCATATATTCCAGCAGATCCTGGTGGGACTGCCCTTCCGTCAGGGTTTTGACGGCGGAGGGAATGTTGTAGCACATGACATTGTCAAAAAGATAGTTCCCGCCGGTATGATCGAAATGGTCATGGGAATTCAGCACGGTGACAGGCAGATCGGTGAGCCGTTCAACGCTCTTCCGGATATCCGAAATCCCCATGCCGGAATCCCACAGCAGAGCCCTTTCCTCTCCCAGAATCAGATAGGAGAAGACTTCCTGATCCTGATAGGGCTCGAAAAACGCGTATACATTGGCGGGCAGTGCATAAATCCAGAACCAGTTCTCGCCCTCCGGTTTGACCGGGCGGAACTGGGTCATGCACTCATACGGCGCGAACCACACGAACCATTCCTGTCCCTTTTTCAGCTCGAAGAACTCCCCGCTTTCCTCTCCGGAATCATCCAGTCTGCGGAAAACCCTGCCTTCCAGGTCCGCGTCCGGCGCGGCGTAAACCGTGACCTGATCCTTTTCATCCAGGATAAAGCGCGTTTCGCAGGCCTGCTCCGGGTGAATGTCCTGCACCAGAAGGTTGTCCTGGTCATAGGTGCTGTATTTGACCGTGAAAGCCTCGGCCAGCAGCGCGTCCGGCTTCGAACCGGCTCCGCAGAGGAACTGCCAGAGCACATGATCGCCCGATTTGGGATCTTCCCAATAGATTTCGACCCGGTATTCTCCGCTCTTTTCCACCCTCCAGGCGTTCAGGGTATAATCATCGCTCAGCCAGAATTCATTCTCAATAACGGGCGTTTCTGTTTCGGAAACGGCTTCTGCCGCCGGGGCTGCAGCGGGAACAGGCGCGCTCTCCGCAAAAGCGGCGGAAGCGGCGATAAACAAACAGGATAGAAAACAAACGAATCGCTTCATCAGACCCTTTGACATTTCAGATCTTCCTTTCGTTCTCCGGTGGCTCTGTTTCCCAGTCGCCGCCCGGACCAGACATTGCATAATTACCACGGCTCGCTCAACAGGAAATCGATGATGTTCATCGTAAGGATGCTGTTCAGATCACGCAGTCTTGCAATCATTTGGCTCATCCCCCGATTTCAGTGCATATTATATTCATTCTGTTTGATACAATCAACAGATTTACCGGATTATAACCCGATAAAATCGTGGCCCGGCGTTTTCCGGGATCCTCTGCCATACCGCTTTCCGGCTGCGTATCAACAGGTGAAAAGAACCGCGCGGAGACGAAACAGCGCGGAAAGAAGAAGGAGGGATACACCATGAAGGCTACGGAAATGAAAGAACTGAACCCGAATGAACTGAAGAACGTCAACGGCGGCGTCATCTCTCCCAACAACGGAAGGTACGACGTCCTGGACGACTTCACCGGGGATTTGTACGAGAGCTTTGATACCATCGAAGAGGCGGTCAGATGCGCCCGCGAGAATCACCAGACCACCCGCCATGAAGACCAGGAAAGCGTGGAACACAAGCGCCGGACCGGCTTCTGGCTCCGGGGCTGTGAGAAGCCGGAAGAAATCTGGCATTACTGAAACGCATAAACCCTCTGTTTCAATCCACATGAATCATCTGTTTCAGTCTTTGCGCTTCATTTGCGTCAAACCCGAACCGTTCATAGAAGGGAATTTTATCAGGCATCGCGCAGAGCTCCGTGAAAATATACGTATTACGAATTCCATGCTCCCGGATAAAGGTAAGCAGTTCCTGGATCAGCAGCTTTCCAATTCCCCGGTGCTGGTATTCCGGTCTGACAATCACATCCTTGATATAATAATCAAGTCCCAGGTC
>JAGCBO010000017.1 GCA_017652125.1 Clostridia bacterium
AATCGTAATATGTTGATTTTTATTGACTCGTCCAACAGTGAGAAAACATACCTTCGTTGTTTTTGCTGTGATTTTGGTCAAATCTTGCGATTTTTCGGTGTTTTACGAACAAAAGAGAACCCGCTGAAACGTAGTAATTTCAACGGGTTCCGGGTGTGGAGCATAGGGGAGTCGAACCCCTGTTCCGCAAAAAACATGGTCGCGACTCCGCACAGCGGAGCTCGCTTCCTGTTTTTTGAGAAAGCCGCCGATGAGATTCCCTCCACCGGAGGTCATCGGCGGCTTTCCCTCTCCAATGCTTCGCATTGTCTTCGGTCGGGGCAAGACGCCTGTGCAACCACAAAAATATGGCAGAGCGTTAAGCCCTGCCATTTTTTGTGGAGCATAGGGGAGTCGAACCCCTGACCTCGACAATGCGAATGTCGCGCGCTACCAACTGTGCTAATGCCCCGTATCGGTGCCTGCTTTTCGGCACAGACGGCAGTATAACACAGGATTTCGGAAAAGACAAGAGCTTTGAGAAAAAAGTTCATCCTTGCGCCGCATGGATGGGCATGATAAAATAGAAAAGTTATATGAAGTTTGCAGGCAGAGAACGGAGGAAGACCATGCTGGTACTGAAAAACATCACCAAGGTATACTCCGAAGGAGAGAACCGGGTGGAGGCGCTGAAGGGGATTGATCTGTCCTTCGGCGACAGCGAGTTTGCGGCGATCCTGGGGCCTTCCGGCTGCGGGAAAACAACTTTACTGAATATTATCGGCGGGCTGGATCAGTATACCACCGGGGATCTGATCATTCGCGGAAAATCTACCAAAGAATTCCGGGAGCATGACTGGGATACCTACCGGAATCACTCCGTGGGCTTTGTGTTCCAGAGCTATAATCTGATTCCCCATCAGACGGCGCTGGCCAATGTGGAGCTGGCGCTGACGCTGAGCGGCGTCAGCCGGGAGGAGCGCCGCCGCCGGGCGGTGGAAGCCCTGGAGAAGGTCGGGCTGGGGGATCAGCTGAAGAAGAAGCCGAATCAGATGAGCGGCGGCCAGATGCAGCGGGTGGCGATCGCCCGGGCGCTGGTGAACGATCCCGAGGTGCTGCTGGCGGACGAGCCCACCGGTGCGCTGGACAGCGAGACCAGCGTGCAGGTGATGGAGATCCTCCGGGAGATCAGCCGGGACCGGCTGGTGATCATGGTGACCCATAATCCGGAGCTGGCGGACGCCTACGCGACCCGGATCATCCGGCTGCTGGACGGGCGGGTGACCAGCGACAGCGCCGCTTCCTCGGAGACGCAGGAGGAAGGGAAGGCCGGCAACCTGGAGACGCCGAAGACCTCCATGAGCTTCCTGACGGCGCTGAACCTGAGCCTGAACAATCTGCTGACCAAGAAGGGAAGGACGATCCTGACGGCCTTCGCGGGCTCCATCGGCATCATCGGAATCGCCCTGATTCTGAGCCTTTCCAACGGGGTGAACCTGTATATCGAGCGGGTGGAACGGGATACGCTGTCCTCCTATCCGCTGGAGATCCGGGAGAGCACCGTGGATATGACGGACACGCTTACCGGGCTGATGGATCTGTCGGAAGGGGAGAAGAAGACCCGGGAGGAAGGGAAGGTTTATACGGGCAGCCGGATGACCAATCTGCTGAGCGCCTGGATGAACGGCATTACGGAGAACGACATGACGTCCTTCAAGGCCTGGCTGGACAAGCCGGAGACGGGGATCGAGCAGTATGTTTCCGGCATTCAGTATGAATACGATACCCCGCTGACCCTGTACCGGATCGATCAGGAAAAACCGCTGCAGGTGAACCCCTCCACCGCGATGGAGGCGACCGGCGTGATGGATATGGTGAATATGGCCGGCATGTCTTCCGGCATCCAGAGCACCATGCTCAACACGACCATGCGCCGGCTGAACGTATTCACCCCGCTCCTGGACAACGAGCAGCTGCTTCAGTCCCAGTATACGGTGCTGGCCGGGCGGATGCCGCAGAGCATGGATGAAACGGTGATCATCCTGAACAGCCGGAACGAGCTGAGCGACTACGCGCTGTATACCCTGGGCCTGAAGGATCAGGCGGAGCTGCCGGGAATGTATCAGCGGCTCATGCGGGGGGAGCCGATCCGGAGCGAGGAGCTGGAGTTCACCTATGAGGAGCTGATGGGCCTGCGGTTCAGGCTCCTGGTGAATACGGATGTTTTCGAGAAGAAAGGCAGCCTGTGGACGGACCGCTCCGGAGACGCGGAGTATCTGAAGGCCAAACTGGAAGAGGCTCCGGAAATCCGGGTGGTCGGCATTCTCCGTCCCTCGGCCGGGGCGATAGCCACCTCCGCGGCGGGCGGCATCGGCTACCGGCGGGAGCTGATGGACTTCATGCTGGAGAAGGTGAACTAAAGCGAAATCGTCCGGGAGCAGTTGGCGGATCCGACGACGGACGTGTTTACCGGCCATCCCTTCACCACGGAGCTGCAGGACGCGCTGAGCCTGCTGGACACCATGGAGGTCGGGGATTTCCTGACCCTGCTGGAGGAAAGGGGCCTGATTCCCGCGGGGATGATTCCGGAGGCCTACCGTCCGCTGCTGACCAAGGATCTTCTGAAGCAGTTCGTGGGCAAGGGAACCATCATGCTGGGCGGAAGCTCGCTCGCGGACAATCTGGAAAAGATGGGGGTCAGCGATCCGGATAAGCCCGCGGCCATCGCGATTTATCCGAAGGACTTCGAGTCCAAGAATAAGATTACGGAGCTGATTGAACAATACAACCGCTCCGTGGAGGAAAAGCAGAAGATCCACTATACGGATTATGTGGGGCTTCTGATGAATTCCGTAACCACCATTGTGGATGTGATCTCCTACGTGCTGGTGGCCTTCGTGTCCATCTCCCTGGTGGTCTCCTCCATTATGATCGGCATTATTACCTATATCAGCGTCCTGGAGAGAACCAAGGAGATCGGTATTCTGCGGGCGATCGGCGCCAGCCGGCGGGATGTGTCCCGGGTGTTTAACGCGGAGACCCTGATCGTCGGGTTTGCGGCCGGCGTGATGGGCATTCTGGTGACCCTGCTGCTGGTTCTGGTGGCGAACTGGATTCTGCTCGGCCTGACGGATATTCCCAACATGGCGGCCCTGCCGCCGCTGGCAGGGGTGGCGCTGGTGGTCATCTCCATGGCGCTGACGCTGATCGCGGGGCTGATTCCCTCCCGCATTGCCAGCCGGAAGGATCCGGTGGTTGCCCTGCGGACGGAGTAAGGCTCCGGACGGAAAGCGCGGAACGGGGCATTCCGTGAAAAAGGAGGAAGAAAGATGGCTCTGACCCCGAAGGAAATAGCCGCCATGCTGGATCATTCCACTCTGCAGCCCTGGCTGACGGAGGCGGACATCCGCAGGGGCTGCGAAGTGGCCCTGAAATACGGAACGGCGAGCGTGTGCGCCCGTCCCTGCGACGTGCCGATTCTGGCGGAGATGCTGAAGGGCAGCCCGGTGAAGGTCTGCACGGTGATCGGCTTTCCCCACGGCGCGCACGAGACGGCCGTCAAGCTGGCGGAGGCTGAGCTGGCGCTGAAGGAAGGCTGCCGGGAGCTGGACATGGTGATCAATATCGGAAAGCTGAAGGGCGGGCAGACCGATTATGTGGAGTCGGAAATCCGGCAGATCGCGGAGCTGGCGCACCGGGAGGGAGCCCTCCTGAAGGTGATCCTGGAAACCTGCTGTCTGACGGACGGGGAAAAGGAGCTGGCCTGCCGCCTGAGCGAGCGGGCGGGCGCGGACTTCGTCAAGACCAGCACCGGATACGGCAGCGCGGGATGCACCCTGGAGGACCTGCGGCTGATGCGCCGGTCTGTATCGGCCCGGGTGCGCGTGAAGGGATCCGGCGGAATCCGGGATCTGGATACCGTCCTGGCGGCCCGGGAGGCCGGCGCCGACCGCTGCGGCGTCAGCGCGACGGAAAAAATCATGGAAGAAGCGGAAAAGCGGTTCCGGGAAGGAACCCTGTAATCAGGAAATTAAAGCACAAGGAACGGTGGAGGACAGTATGTACAGCAAAGTTGAGACCAATATGGATTTCGTTTCCCGGGAAAGAGCCGTCGCGCAGATGTGGAAGGAGCGGGATATCATCCGCAAATCCTTCCGTCATCGGGACGGTCAGGAACGGTTTACCTTCTTCGACGGACCGCCGACGGCCAACGGCAAGCCCCATATCGGCCATATCGAGACCCGGGTCATCAAGGATCTGATCCCCCGGTATCAGACCATGAAGGGGAAGAACGTGCTGCGGAAGGCGGGATGGGAGACCCATGGGCTGCCGGTGGAGCTGGAAGTGGAAAAAGCCCTGGGCCTGGACGGCAAGCCTCAGATCGAGGAATACGGGATCGAGCCCTTCATCGCCGAGTGCAAAAAGAGCGTGTGGAAGTATCTGCACGAGTGGGAGAAGATGTCCGAACAGGTCGGCTACTGGGTGGACATGGAGCATCCCTATATCACCTATGAAAACTCCTATATCGAAAGCGAATGGTGGAGCCTGAAGCAGATCCACGAAAAGGGACTGCTGTATCAGGGCCATAAGATCGTGCCCTACTGCCCCCGCTGCGGAACGGCGCTTTCCAGCCATGAAGTGGCCCAGGGGTATAAAAATGTGAAGGAAACCTCCGCGTTCGTCCGCTTCCGGGCGAAGGGGGAGGAGAACCTGTATCTGCTGGCCTGGACGACCACGCCCTGGACGCTGCCGAGCAACCTGGCCCTGTGCGTCAATCCCCGGGATACCTACTGCCGGGTGCAGGCGGAGGACGGAACCTATATCATGGCCCGGGCCCTGGTGGAGAAGGTCTTCGGGGACCGTCCGGTGACGGTCGGGGAGGAATTCCCCGGCGAAAGCCTGAAGGGCATGGAATATGAGCCCCTGTACCGCTTCGTGGAGCCGGACGGGAAGGCCTGGTTCGTGGTCTGCGACGATTATGTCACCATGGAGGACGGCTCCGGCATCGTGCATATCGCTCCGGCGTACGGCGAGGACGACAACCGCGTCTGCCGGGAAAACGGCGTGCCCTTTGTCAATCTGGTGGACGCCCAGGGCAAATTCGTGCCGGAAACCGACTGGGCGGGCGTTTTCGTCAAGGACGCGGATCCCATGATCCTGAAGGATCTGAAGGAGCGGGGCCTTCTGTTTGCCGCGGTGCCCTTCGCCCATGATTATCCCTTCTGCTGGCGCTGCGATACGCCTCTGCTCTATTACGCCCGGCCGACCTGGTTCATCCGGATGACCGCGCTGCGGGATCATCTGGTCCGGAACAACCGGACGATCAACTGGATGCCGGACAATATCAAGGAAGGCCGGATGGGCAACTTCCTGGAGAACGTGATCGACTGGGGCCTGAGCCGGGAGCGCTACTGGGGAACGCCCCTGCCGGTCTGGAAGTGCGCGGAGGGCCATCTGCACGTGATCGGATCGATCGCGGAGCTGCGGGAAATGGCGGTTCAGGATCCCGGTCCGGATATCGAACTCCACCGCCCCTTTATCGACGCGGTGACCATCCGCTGCCCGGAGTGCGGCGGCGAAATGCACCGGGTGAAGGAAGTCATCGACTGCTGGTACGATTCCGGCTCCATGCCCTTCGCCCAGTGGCATTATCCCTTCGAAAACAGGGAACTCTTTGAAAAATGCTTCCCCGCGGACTTCATCTCGGAAGCCATCGACCAGACCCGGGGCTGGTTCTATACCCTGGAGGCCATCTCCACCCTGCTGTTCGACCGGGCGCCCTTTGAGAACTGTATCGTTCTGGGCCATGTGCAGGACGCGGAAGGCCGGAAAATGAGCAAGCATCTGGGCAACGTGGTGGATCCCTTCGTGATGCTGGACAAGTTCGGCGCGGACGCGCTCCGGTGGTATTTCTATACGACCTCCGCGCCCTGGCTGCCCTCCCGGTTCTCGGAGGAGGCGGTGCGGGAAGGACAGCGGAAGTTCCTGGCCACGCTGCAGAACACCTATGCCTTCTTCGCCATGTACGCGCAGATCGACGGCTTCGATCCCCTGGCCCATCCGCTGGACAGGGTGGAGCTGACGCTGATGGACCGCTGGATCCTGAGCCGGCTGAACACCCTGATCCGCGAGGTGGACGAGGGGCTGGCAGCCTATAAGGTGACGGAGAGCGCCGACGCGCTGGCCGAATTCGTGGACGATCTGAGCAACTGGTATGTGCGCCGGGGCCGGGAGCGGTTCTGGGGCAAGGGCATGGCCGGAGACAAGGAAGCGGCCTTCGCGACCCTGTATCATGTGCTGGTGACCCTGTCGAAGCTCTGCGCGCCCTTTATCCCCTTCCTGGCGGAGGAGATCTATCAGAATCTGGTGGTCAACAATATTCCCGGAGCGCCGGAAAGCGTGCATCTGTGCGATTTCCCCGTCAGCGATCCCGCGGCGGTGGATCCGGAGATGGAGGCGCAGATGAAGGCGCTGCTGCAGGTGATCCAGCTGGGCCGGGCCTGCCGGAACGCGGCGAACCTGAAGGTCCGCCAGCCGGTGCAGACCCTGTATGTCCGGGGCGCCTCCTTCGAGCAGGCCTATCAGGAGCTGTGCGAGGATGAGCTGAACGTGCGGGAAGTGATCTTTACGGAGGACGCCCGGGCCTTCACGACCTATAAGCTGAAGCCCCAGATGCGGACCCTCGGACCGAAGTACGGCAAGCTCCTGAGGCGCATCGGCCAGCATCTGGCGGAGATGGACGGCAACGACGTGGTGGAGGCGTTCCGCCGGGGCGAGACCATATCTTTTGCGATCGACGGGACGGAAGTGACGCTGGCGGAAACGGACGTGCTGACCGAGCCGGCCCAGAAGCCGGGCTTCACCGCGACGGAGGACCGGGGAATCACCGTGGTGCTGGATACGAATCTGACGGAGGAGCTGATCCGGGAAGGCTATGCCCGGGAGGTGATCTCCAAGCTGCAGACCATGCGGAAGGAAGCCGGCTTTGAAGTGACGGACCGGATCCGGGTGACCTACAGCGCGGATGACACGCTGGCGGAAGCCCTCGGAGCCTATGATGAGATGGTGAAGCGGGCCACGCTGGCGCTGGAAGTGGTCCGGAAGGATCAGACGGAAGGCAAGGCCTGGGATATCAACGGGAAACAGGCCGTCCTGACTGTGGAGAAGGTATGAAAATCGCGCTGATCGGGCAGGATATTCCGACGCTTTTGCCCGGCCTGCTGACGGATCTTCTGTTTGCCGGGCAGGCGGAGGCGGATCTGACAGCGGAGGAGAAAAATCCCGCCATGACCGCCCTCCTGCAGGGCTATGGAGACGCCGTGCGGAAAAAGGCGGGCGCGGGCGGCAGCTGGACCGTTTCGGCGGACCGGGAAGCGGCGCTGGACGGGGCGGACTGCGTGATTTATGCCGGAGACTGCCAGCCGGGCAGCCGCTTCCGGATGGACCGGGAAGCGCTGAGCGGCGAAGGCGAGGACAATCCGGGCCTGACGGATCAGGCCCGGGTCAACGGCGGCCTGGGCGGACTGATGCATACCCTGCGGGCCGGGGAGGAGGCGCTGCGCCTCTGCGACGCGATGGACAGCGCCTGCCCGGAAGCTCTGGTGATTAACCTGGGCCAGCCGGCCGCGCGGATCACCGGGGTGTTTCTGCGCCGCGGCTATCGCTGCTTCGGCCTGGGCCGGACGCCCATGAAGGGCGCCAGCGGCGTGGATACCTATTTGAAGAGAATGAAAATCCCTCCGGAGCGGGGCCGGGTGACGGTGGCGGGACTGCCGGGATTCGCCTTTCTGCTCCGCATCGCGGACGGGGATCTGGACCGGACGGAAAAGCTGAAGCGGGCGGCCCGGAACGGAGAGCTGGGCGCCCTCAGCCGCCGCTGGCTGGACTGGTGGGACGCGCTGCCCGCCGGGGACGTGACGGATCTGGCGGAGTTTCTGCCGGCGGAACCGGACTATATTCCGGAGGAAAGGCCGGAGTTCGGGGAAACCGTGGAGAAGCGCAAGGAGCGGATCCTGTATATGAATACCGTGCGGGAGCAGGGCGCGGAGAGCCGGGAAGGCGCGATGGCGCAGCTGCTGCTCCTGTCCAAGGTGCCTCCGATCCGGCCGATGCGGCTGGCGCTGGCGCTCCTGCGGAAGGAAGACGCCGAAATCGAGGCGGTGGCCCGGAAAAATGGCGGCAATCTGCCCGCCCTTCCTCCGGAGGCCGTGATCGAGGCGAAACTGACCCTCAAAAACGGGGAGGAAATTCCCCAGAGGCTTTCCCTGCCTCCGGCGCTGGCGGAAATCCTGCGGGAGGTGGACGCGGTCAACCGTCTGGCGGCCCGGGCGGCCTTCGGCGACCGGGAAGCGCTGCGCGAGGTGGTGGAGACGGATCCGGCGATGGAAGGCCTGGACCGGCTGTACTGCATGGATGTGGCGGACGCGCTGATCCGGCTGCACGCGGATGTGCTTCCCCGTTTCCGGGACGGGGAATGACCCGGAACCGGGGAAAACAGGAACGGAGAAATTGAGGTCTGAACAATGTTTTTAGCCGATACCTGGGTGGATTATGAGGTGCTGGATACCGGTGACGGCGAGAAGCTGGAACGCTGGGGAGAGATCATTCTGCGGCGTCCGGATCCTCAGACGATCTGGCCCAAAGCGGAGGAGCGCCTGTGGAAGCAGGCGATGGCCTGGTATCACCGGAGCGAGCGGGGCGGCGGGGAATGGGAATTCTTCCGGAAGCTGCCGGAGCGCTGGACGGTCCGCCACGGCGATCTTTCCTTCTATGTCCGGCCGACCGGATTCAAGCATACCGGCCTGTTTCCGGAACAGGCGGCGAACTGGGAATGGATGAGCGGGCTGATCCGCTCCTCCGGCCGGAGCGATCTGAAGGTGCTGAACCTGTTCGGCTATACCGGGGGCGCGACCCTGGCCTGCGCCGCGGCGGGAGCGCATGTGACCCACGTGGACGCGGCGAAGGGCATGGTGCTCTGGGCGAAGGAAAACCGGGAGCTTTCCGCCCTGCCGGAAACCCGCTTCCGCTGGATCGTGGAGGATGCGCTGGCCTTTGTGCGGCGCGAAATCCGGCGGGGAAACCGGTATGACGGCATCCTGATGGATCCGCCCAGCTACGGCCGGGGGCCCTCCGGGGAGGTCTGGAAGCTGGAAAACGAGCTCTTCGGCCTGGTGGAGACCTGCGCCGGGGCGCTCAGCGACCGGCCCCTGTTTTTCCTGATCAATTCCTATACCACCGGCTTTCAGGCCAGCGTGCTGGCCAATATGCTGAACCGCTGCGTGGCGGGCCGCTTCGGCGGACAGACGGACAGTCAGGAGCTGTGCCTGCCGGTGACGGCCGGGGGCGTGCTGCCCTGCGGAGCCAGCGGGAGGTGGCAGCGTGGCTGAAGCGGATGTGCTGTATGAGGATAATCATGTGCTGGTGGCGGTCAAGCCGCCGAACATGCTCTCCCAGGCGGACCGCACCGGGGATTCGGATATGCTGACGGAGATGAAGGCCTATATCCGGGAGCGGTATCACAAGCCGGGAAACGTCTATCTGGGGCTGGTGCACCGGCTGGACCGGCCGGTGGGCGGGCTGATGGTCTTCGCCCGCACCAGCAAGGCGGCCTCCCGGCTCTCGGCCCAGATGCGGGAGCACGCGCTGGGACGGGAATACCTGTGCGTCGCCTGCGGGGAAACGCCGGAAGAGTTTACCCTGACGGATTATCTGATCAAGGACGAGATCAAGAACCGGGTGGTCGTCTGCGAGGCGGATGTCAAGGGCGGAAAGCTGGCGGTGCTGCACGGCCGGCGGATCGCCGCCCGGGACGGAACCAGCCTCTGCGCCATCCGGCTGGAGACCGGGCGCAGCCATCAGATCCGGGTCCAGCTGAGCAATATCGGAGCCCCGCTGTGGGGCGACAACCGGTATGGCTACGGGATTCCCGGGCAGCAGATCGCTCTGTGGGGCTACCGGCTGGCCTTCCGCCATCCGATCACCCAGGAGAAGCTGACCTTCCATGCCATGCCGTCGGGAGGCGTCTGGAATCTCTACGCGGATCTCCTGACCATTCCCGAGGATACGGAACCGCCCCGGAAGCCGAACCAGCTGAACATCCGGGAGGAAGTGGCGCAGAAGCTGGAGGAATTCGATAAATTCAAGCCCGTGGGCGTGGATGAACTGCTGTGAACAGAACGCCTGACAGGCGGGAACAGGAGAGCGTATTGAAGCCGCTATTCAGTTATGAGGTAACCCATGTCTGCCGGCAGTCCGGAGCCCGTCTGGGGGTGCTGCATACCCCGCACGGAGATATTCCCACGCCGATCTATATGCCGGTGGGCACGTCGGCCTGCGTCAAGGCGATGACGCCCCGGGAGATGGAGGAGATCGGAACGAAGATCCTCCTCTCCAATACCTATCACCTGCATCTTCGCCCCGGCGAGGATCTGATCCGGGAAGCGGGAGGCCTCCATGCCTTCATGAACTGGCATGGGCCGATCCTGACGGACAGCGGCGGCTTTCAGGTCTTTTCCCTCGCGGGGATCCGGAAGATCCGGGAGGAGGGCGTGACCTTCCGCAGCCATCTGGACGGCTCGAAGCAGTTTATCGGGCCGGAGGAATCCATGGATATCCAGCAGGCGCTGGGGTCGGATATCGCCATGGCCTTCGACGTATGCTCCCCCTATCCCTGCGACTGGGAAACGGCGAAGGAGGCGATGGAGCGGACCCATCGCTGGGCGGAGCGCTGCAAGGCGCATCACACCCGGGAGGATCAGGCGCTCTTCGGCATCGTGCAGGGGGCGTTCTATAAGGATCTGCGGGTGGAAAGCGCAAAGGCGCTGCGGGATATGGACTTTATCGGCTACGGCATCGGCGGTCTCAGCGTCGGAGAGCCCAAGCCGGTGATGTATGAGATGCTGGATGAGCTGATGCCCTTCATGCCGGAGGAAAAGCCCCGCTATCTGATGGGCGTGGGAACCCCGGACTGCTTCATTGAGGCGGTCATCCGGGGCGTGGATATGTTTGACTGCGTGCTGGCGACCCGCATCGCCCGGAACGGCTCCGTGATGACGAGCAAGGGCCGGGTGGTGGTGAAGAACGGAAAGTATGCCCGGGACTTTACGCCCCTGGACGATCAGTGCGACTGCTATGCCTGCCGCAACTTTACCCGGGCGTATATCCGCCATCTGTTCAACGCGAAGGAGATCACGGCGGGGCGCCTGGCCTCCATTCATAATCTCCGGTTCCTGATCCATATGATGGAAGAGATCCGGCAGGCCATCGCGGAGGACCGGCTGCTGGATTACCGGCGGGAATTCTATGAGCGGTATGACCTGACGAAGAATTTCTGATGCCGCGCTCCCTTTCAGAACCCTTTCCCGGCGGAAGCACCGGGAAGAAAATAAAAGGAGGAATTCACCTATGAGCAATCTGAACATTCTGCCTGTTTCCGATCCGTCCTTCCGGAACTACGGCCAGGTGCTGACCGGATATGATGTGAAGGAACTGCTGGAAACGCTGGACCGGGTGACGCCCTGCCCCGACGGCGTGGAGTACGTGCCGGAGCAGCCGGAGCTGCAGGCCCTGGCCATCGAAAAGGATTTCCGGCTGAACGCCTATGGCGGCATGCCGGTCCAGGTGGGCTGGTGCAACGGCCATAATACGAAGATGAACTGCATGGAATACCATCGGGATTCCGAGCTGAACGTGGGCACGGAGGATTTCATCCTGCTGCTGGCCAAGCGGGAGGATCTGGACGAAAACGGCGTGCTGGACGCGGCGAAGGTCGTCGCCTACAGCGTGCCGGCGGGCGTCCTGGTCGAGGTCTATGCCACCACCCTGCATTATGCCCCCTGCAGCGCGAAGAAGGGTCAGGGCTTTAAGGTGATCGTTGTGCTGCCGAAGGGAACCAATCTGGCGAAGCCCGCCATCACCGTGAAAAACGCGGAGGACGGGATCCTCTGGGCGGCCAATAAATGGCTGCTGGCCCACGCGGATTCCGCGGAAGCGGCCCAGGGCGCGAAGGTGCTCATCCGGGGCGAAAATCCGGATATTGCCGGTCAGATCTGACATTCCGAGACCGGGGAGCGATCCCCGGTCTCATATTTTATGGCGCAGCTCCTGCATGAAATCCGAGGGCAGCACCCCCAGTTCCCGCTCAAAGGCCCGCCGGAAGGTTCGCATATTGGCGTATCCGCAGGCGTCGCTGATCATGGTCAGAGTCATGTTCGGATTCCGCATCAGGAGCCGGGCCTTGGAAATGCGGTTGGCGTTCACGAAACGGCGGAAATTGATATGCAGCGTGTCTCCGAAAAAATGGGACAGATGGGAAGGGCTGAGCCCCAGGGCGTGGGCGGCGCTCTCCAGCGTGATCTCCTCGCAGGCGTGCTCCGCCACGTATCGCATAATCCGGTCGCCGGGCGCCATCTCGCCCAGCTCGTAGACCGGATGATAGCTCAGGTTGTGCAGCGTGGCGGCCAGCAGCACGTGCAGATAGGCGACGCACAGGGGCAGATCCTTATCCATGGTGATCTCTTCCAGACGGGCGAGAGCGTGCCGGGTATCCGGCACGTTTTTTTCGGCCCGGAGCACCGGATATTCCGGAACCAGGCTGTGGAAGGTGGCGGAATATTCCGGAATGATGTCCGGGGGAAAGATCGCCACCCGGCCCCGGAGATCCGGGGAGATCATATCATAGCTGTGGGAGATCATGGGAAACACGACGGCGGTGTCGCCGGGCGCCAGCGTATAGCGGGTGCTGTCGACGGTCACCTGGACGCTGCCGGCGGTCACGGTGATCAGCTCGGCCAGCTCATGTACATGGAGCGGAAAGGGATAGTGGGTGATTTCACCGATAAACAGCTTTTCTTCCCGGTGTTCATAAAAGATGCTCATGGCCTCTGTCCTCCGGAAAACAATGTTTTTGTCTCCCCTCCGGGAGCCGGAAAAGTGCTTTCTGACGGATTATACACCAGATCCACCAAAAATGGAATCGTTTGCACGCATCAAACTGCAATTTTTGTCCCTAACTCGACAGAAAAAGGCATTGCATGAGTCACTTGTTCCTGCTATAAAATAGAGGAAAAGTTACACGAGCAAAATATGAGGCATTCAGATCCGCCGGATCTTCTGAAAAAGGGGATATTCCGGGATCCGGGCGGGAAGGATCAGCCGAAAGAAGGGAGAAAAAAATGAGCAAACGGACGCGATCCTATATCGAGTTTCTGTACATTCTGCCTTTTCTGGTGCTGGTCGCGCTGGTTTCGTATTATCCCCTGTACGGCTGGGTTTATGCTTTCCATGATTATATGCCGCCGAAGCCGATCTCTTCGGAGACGTTTGTGGGGCTGAAGTGGTTCGAGTTTATCGTATCCAATCCCGTGCGGACGGCGGACGTGGGCCGCGTGCTGGTGAATACCTTCGCCATGAGCGGGATTTCCCTGGCCTTCAGCTGGTTCCCGATGATCTTCGCGGTGTTTCTTAATGAAATCCGCTGCAAGCCCTACAAGAAGTTTGTCCAGACCGTTACCACCCTGCCGAACTTTATCTCCTGGGTTCTGGTGTTCTCGGTGGCCTTTAACGTCCTGAGCTCCACGGGCGCGGTCAATACGGTGCTGGTGAGCCTGGGCGTGATTGAAAAGCCCATCGCCTTCCTCAGCTCCAAGGATCACGTCTGGTTCCGGATGTGGCTGTGGCTGACCTGGAAGAATGCCGGCTGGGCGGCGATCATGTATCTGGCGGCGATCACGGCGATCGACGAGCAGATGATCGAGGCGGCCAAGGTGGACGGCGCGACCCGGATGCAGATCATCTGGCGCATCACGATCCCCTGCCTGCTGCCGACCTATTTCGTAATCGTCATGCTGAACCTGGCGAATTTCCTGTCCAACGGCATGGAGCAGTACTACGTGTTCATGAATAACTTCAACAAGAAGTCCATCGAAGTGCTGGATCTGTATGTCTATAACATCGCCACCACCGGCCGGGGCAACTATCCCCTGTCGACGGCGATCAGCATGCTCAAGAGCATCGTCAGCGTGGCTCTGCTCTTCATCACCAATACGGTTTCCCGCCTGGTCCGCGGGGAAGGCTTCGTGTGATCGAAGGGAGGGAAGAGAAGATGACAACCAAGGCCGCACCGAAGAAGAAGCATATCAATCCCATGAACCGGCAGAGCCCCGGCGACCGGGTCATCAGCGTGCTGACCTACTTTATCTATGCGATCTTCGCCTTCGTCTGCGCGTATCCCTTTTACTACATCATCATCAACTCCATCAGCGCGAACAACCTCTCGGAGCGGGGCAAGGTGCTGTTCCTGCCCATGGAGATCCATTTCAAGAACTACGAGCGCATGGTCAATATTCCCGGCCTGATGGACGCGGCGAAGATTTCCCTGCTGCGTACGCTGGTGGGCACGCTGCTGACCGTCCTGATCGCCGCCTTCCTGGGCTATATGTTCACCCGGGATACCATGTGGAAGCGGAAGCTCTGGTTCCGGTTCGTGGCGGTGACCATGTATTTCAACGCCGGTATCATTCCCTGGGTGCTGTGCATGCGGAACCTGGGCCTGGCGAACAACTTCTGGGGATATATTTTCCCGATGATCGTCCAGCCCTTCTACATCATCCTGTGCAAGACCTACTGTGAGTCGGTGCCGAAGGAGCTGCAGGAGGCCGCGGAAATTGACGGCGCCGGAACCCTCCGGGTGTTCTGGCAGATCATGCTCCCGGTCGTCAAGCCGATCCTGGCGACCATCGCCATCTTCGCGGCGGTGAACCAGTGGAACGCGTTCCAGGATAACCTGCTCCTGATGACCAACCGCCCGGACCTGGATACCCTGCAGTATAAGCTGTGGCAGTATATCACCCAGGCGAACAGCCTGAAGGCGCTGATCAGCAATACCACCAACTCCAGCGCGATCATGGCCGGCCTGGCCACCGCCGCGACGGCCACCTCGATCCGCATGTCGGTCACCGTGGTGGTGGTGCTCCCCGTGATGCTGATCTACCCCTTCTTCCAGCGCTATTTTACCAAGGGGATCATGATCGGCGCGGTGAAGGGCTGAGGCTTTCCCTGCCGGGCTGATGAGGCGGTCTTTCCGAATCCGGAATAAAGGCGGATATGCCTTAATTCATATTATTAAAGGAGGGTTTTCAGTATGAAACGGTTTCTGTCTGTCCTGCTGACGCTCGCCATGCTCCTGAGCCTGGTTTCCGTCAGCGCGATGGCCGAGGAGAAGGAACTCCTGACCATCGACGTCTACGATGATGCTGCGAACTACAACGGTATCCAGTCCGGCTGGTTTGCCAAGCTGATCAAGGACAAGTTCAACATCGAGCTGAACATCATTGCGTCCCAGGTCGTTGGCAACACGATCTATGCCACCCGCTCCGAAGAGGGCAATCTGGGTGACATCCTGGTTGTGGACAAGTCCAAGTTCCCGGAAATCGTCGAAGCGGGCCTGGCGAAGGACATCAGCGACAAGCTGCCTGAGTGCTCCAACATCATGGTCTTCAAAACGCAGATCGACGCTTTCAACAAGGGCCTGACCGGCGTTGAAGGAAAGTACTACGGCATTCCCACCGAAATGACCGATACTTCCCCGACCACCGTTACGGATGACGTGATCTATTCCAGCCCCATGCTCCGCTGGGATCTGTACAAGCAGATCGGCTCCCCGAAGCTGGCGAACCTGGATGACCTGCTGGAAGCGCTGGTGAAGATCCATGAGATCCATCCCACCAACGAAGACGGCGATCCCGCCTATCCCTTCACCCTGTGGGCGGACTGGGACAACAACGACAACATGTCCGGCCCCGCCAACGTTGTGCAGCTGACCACCTGGTACGGCCAGAAGCTGAAGGGCAGCGCGATGCTGATGCCCGACAACACCTTCAAGAAGCTGTATGAGCGCGACAGCGCCTACTACACCATCACCAAGTTCCTGAACAAGGCGAACCAGAAGGGTCTGGTGGATCCGGATTCCGGAACCCAGAACTGGGACAGCGTCATGAACAAGCTCTCCACCGGCCGCGCCGACATGATGTGGTACAGCTGGGAAACCGGTTTCTGGAACAACGTGGAACGGCTGAATGCCGGCACCGCTTTCCGCTTCATCCCCGTCGAAGATCAGACCTACTATGCGGACGCGGACCGTTACTTCGGTTCTGACCGTATGTTCGGTATCGGCGCCAAGGTCGAAGGCGAGAAGTATGACCGGATCATGGAATTCCTCGACTGGTATGCCAGCCCCGAAGGAGCCACCTTCCAGCATGACGGTATCGAAGGCCTGAACTACATCGTCGGCGAAGACGGAAAGTTCA
>JAGCBO010000143.1 GCA_017652125.1 Clostridia bacterium
ATTTGTCATCCCTCCATGTCTGTCCAGTAAAATTGCGGCACTTCCTTGCTTGAGTCATAGCTGTCAAAGATCTTCCCGTTCTGGATCGTGCACACGTGATTCCCGAATCCCAGCACCCAGGTGCCTTCCTGGTGGTCCGTCGCGAAATCCTCCGCCGTGTAACAGTCCGGGCATGTGTTCGGGATTGCCCACCGGTCGAAACCGTTTTCCCGCAGCACCGATCCCCACACGTGGTTCGCGTTCGGCATGTCCTTCAGTGCGTATCCCTTTGCCGCCAGCATAGAGTATGCCTGGTCCCAGCTTATCCCCAGCGCTTTTGCCACGGCACGCACCGCGCAGTCGCCTTTTCCCCTCTTGTCCGGGTTTGGGTTGTAATGTACCCATCTGCTCATTTCCCCAGGGCCTCCTCCGTCATTCGCACGTAGGCGATCAGCTCCAGCGTCCTCCTGTTTTTGAACAGGTAATCCACCAGCCGCTGCGCGGTCTTTTCCGGGATCCCGCATTTCACCAGTCGATCGACCCAGTTCTTCATCCTGCTGTTCCTCCTATGAAAAAAGAGTACAAAAAAAAGGCCGTCTGCGACAGTTCGCAAACGGCCCGATTTCGGTGTTTATTCAGTTCATTTCCGGTGCTTTTTCGGATCGGATTCCGGCAGGTATTTGTAGATGAAGCTGTTCCGGTTGATGGCCCGCTTCACGGTGGACACTTCCACCCCGCATTCCTCCGCGATTTTTTCCTGCGATCCCGGATGGTCAGTTAAATAGACCCGCAGGATTTCCCTGTCGACGCGGCGGTGTACATATTCTTCCAGAACCTCAAGGATTTTTGTCCTGCTGTCCATTGTCCACCTCCGCCGCGGTGGTTTGATTCATGATCTGTTTGATCGTGTCCTGCCACATCTGTTCCCGCTTTGTCTGGTTGGTCGCGAAGATGAACACCACGATGATCATCGTCACGCAAACCGCGATCAGGCTGATCATGCTCCGCCTGTTGACCCAGTTGTAGTGCATCATCGTGTCCTGATGGTCAAAAAACGGAATGCACTTCTCCTGTTCGCAGCACTCCGCGCAGTTGTTCCCGCAGTTCTTCTCCTGTTCCGTCATGTCCATTCCACTCCCTTTTCTCTGTTTATCCTTCTTTGTATGGTTTCGGTTCCTCGTAAGTCATGGCCAGCTTGCTGTCTCGCACGCCTTCCGTTGTTGGATCCACAACGATGCCCAGGATCACCAGCAGCGCGAAAACAGCATTGACCACGGCCTGCAGTTTGCCGACGATGCTGGTCAGGTCAATCGTGTACCCGAACACCGCCGCCACGGCCTGCGCCACCAGCGCCACTGCCGGGATCACGGCCAGCCAGAACTGTTTGTTTTTGATTCTTACCTTCCAGTTAATCATTTTTCTGTCCTCCTCACTTTTTTCCTTCCAGGACATCCAACCGGTGGCTGTTGCTCTTCGCCATCGTCTCCACCCTTGCTAGACGGTCCGTGTGCTCGTTCAGATCTTCCTGGATCTTCCGCAGATCCACCCGGATTTCATTCACTCCGCTGTTCACCGTGTTCAGCCCCGCTTTGATCTCCGCCATGGATGCGGCGTCCGTCCTGCTCTCTTTCCGTCCGTTCAGCATCAGTCCCCCGAATGCTACGATCAGCGCAAGCGCGGCGATCAGGGTTCCCGTTTCCATTTTTCTCATTCCTTTCTCTGTAGTTCGGACAGTAGATGCAAACCCGCCGCAGCTTTCTGCCGCTGGCTCCGCAGCACTCATGCCCTTTTTCGTAGGTAAAGCACATCAGAAACTCGTTATCCCCTTTTCATCGTTGCCCCACTCCATTCCGCGCACAGCGCCGTTGCCTGCTCATGGTTCAGTCCCGGAACCGTCACCGTCCACGTCCCCGTGTCCGGTTCATCCTCATCCTGGAGGAATTCTTTCATCATATAACCGTCCTGTCCGGCCCACCGGATCCGGCTCCATGCCTGTTTCTTTTTGTCAATCGCCGCATCCCATTCGTAGACCGTGACCTCATCGCCGATCGGCACGTCCCAGTACAGCCGGCACTCCTGCGTCGGTTTTGCCCGCATCTTGACCGTGCTGCCGCTCTCCGCCACCACGATGGCAGTGGTCGGCTCCGGCGGTTCTGGTTCCGGCCCCGGCTCCGGCGGTGTCGTCCC
>JAGCBO010000144.1 GCA_017652125.1 Clostridia bacterium
GTCACTACCCTGACCGTAGGCCCGATCGGGACCTGCTGCTATATCCTGTGGGAGGAAGGCCGGGACGACTGCCTGGTCATCGATCCCGGCGGCGAGCCGGAGCGGATCCGGAAGGCCGCCGGCGGCCGCGCCATCGCGGGCATCCTGCTGACCCACGGACATTTTGACCATATCGCGGGGGGCCAGGCGCTGACAGAGCCCGGCACCCGGGTTTTCATTCACCCGCTGGACGAACCGATGCTGAGCGATGCCCGGCTGAACGCCGGCTGGGCGCTGTTACGCCGGGAGATCACCGGCCCCGCCGCCACGGACACCGTCCGGGAAGGCGACATCCTGGAACTGGCCGGCCTGCGCATCCGGGTGCTGCACACTCCGGGGCATACCCCCGGCAGCGTATGCTACGAAATCGGGGAGCATCTGTTCACCGGGGACACCATGTTTCATCATGGATGGGGGCGCACCGATCTGCCCGGCGGCAGCGAGGAAGCGCTGTTCCGCTCCCTGCGGCGGATCCTTCCCCTCAGCCGGGAGAGGGTAGTGCATCCCGGGCACGAGGACTGACGGGGAAAGGATCGCATCATGACGGAAACCGCGCTCTATCTGGAGACCATTGAACCGGAACTGCGGGTGATCACCCGCCTTTTTTCCCTACCGGAAACCGTGTGGGATTCGCCGGCCCGCTTCGTTCCCCGCGTGGAGGACGCGGAGGGCCGGTACCGGATCACCTTTTCCGACGGCGGCCTGACCGCCTCCCGGACGGCGGATATTCCCGGGGATCCGGATCCCCGGCTGCAGGCGCTGCACCGGAAGCGGGCGGTCCGCCGGCTCTGCAAGCAGACGCTGTACGATCTGTGCCGGCAGATGACCGGCATCCATCCCCCCTGGGGCTCCCTGACCGGCGTGCGGCCGACCCATCTGATGCTGGAAGCCCTGGGCGAAGGACTTTCTCCGGAAGCGGCGGTGGAACGCCTGGCGCGGGATTTCGACGTGACCCGGGAAAAGGCCCTGCTGCTGGCTGAGGTAGCCGGACGCCAGCGGCTGCTGCCGCCGCCCGGGGACCGCTATATGGACGTATACATCGGCATTCCCTTCTGCACCACCCGGTGCGCCTACTGTTCCTTTTCCTCCGGCGAGCTGGGGGACGGACGGCTGGTAGCCCCCTATATGGAAGCGCTGCGGCGGGAGATGACGGCCTGCGCCGCGCTGCTGAAGGCCTGCGGCCGGGAGCTGCGGGCGCTCTATGTCGGCGGCGGAACCCCCACCGCCCTGCCCCTGCCCGCCTTCCGGGAGCTGCTCAGCCTGATCCGGAGCTGCTTTCCCGGCGCCGGGGAGTATACCGTGGAAGCCGGGCGGCCCGATACCCTCAGCCGGGAAAAGCTGCGGGCCATCCGGGAGGCGGAAATCAGCCGGATCTCCATCAATCCCCAGACCATGAACGACCGCACCCTGGCCGTCATCGGCCGGGCCCATACCGCCGGACAGGTCCGGGAGGCGTACGCGCTGGCCCGGGAGGAGGGGATTCCCCACATCAATATGGACGTGATCGCCGGGCTGCCCGGCGAAACGGAGCGGGACTTTGACCGCACCATGGAGGAGGCGGCCGCCCTGCACCCCGAAAGCCTGACAGTTCATACCCTGGCCATCAAGCGCTCCTCCCGGATGAGCCTGGAGAAGGCTCCCCTGCCGGACGGCCGGATGACCTCCGCCATGGTGGACGCCGGACAGCGCACCGCCCGGGCCCTGGGCATGAGCCCCTACTATCTGTACCGGCAGAAATACATGGCCGGAAACCTGGAAAACATCGGCTACGCGCTGCCCGGGCACGACTGCCTGTACAACGTGGACATCATGGAGGAAACCTCCCATATTCTGGCCATGGGCGCCGGCGGCATCTCCAAGCGGATCTGGCCCGAGGAAGGCCACATCACCCGGGCGCCCAACGTATCCGATATCGAAACCTATATCCGCCGGGTGGACGACATGATCCGGCGGAAGGAAGCGCTTTTTTCGGAGGACGGTACGAACGGAACAGGAGGGAATCCCGGATGAAGGAAATCCTGAGCGTGGAAACCATGCGCCGGAGCGACGCGGCGGCCATCTCCGCGGGCACCCCGGGACGGGAGCTGATGCGGCGGGCCGCGGAAGGGATTTTTCAGTCCCTGCCTGTCTGGCAGGGCCCCGCCGCCCTGATCTGCGGCACCGGAAACAACGCCGGGGACGGATACGCTCTGGCCCTCCTGCTGCAAAAAGCGGGCGTGACTTGCACGCTTTTTCTGCGGGAAAGGCGCTTCACCGACGACGGCCGTTATTTTTTCGACCGGTGCGCTGAAGCGGGAATTCCGGTCCGGCTCTGGGCGGAGCTCAGCACCCTGAAGGGCTGGGCGACCGTGGCGGACTGCATCTTCGGCACCGGCTTCCGCGGGGAGCCGGACGCGGAGGCCGCCCGGATGATCCGGATGATCAACGAAAGCGGCGCCTTTATTGTCAGCGCGGATATCAACTCCGGGCTGAACGGCGACAGCGGGATGGCCGCGCTGGCCGTGCGCAGCCATCTGACGGTATCCATCGGAAGCCTGAAGCCCGGGCACTTTCTGAACCGGGCGCCGGATCTGATCGGCCGCCTGGTGAACCGGGATATCGGTATTCCGGCCGCGGGGAGGGCGATGGGACTGACGGAAGCGGAGGATCTGCGGGAACTGTTCCCTCCCCGGCCGCATTTTTCCCACAAGGGAGACTGGGGATACCTGGCGCTGTTCGGCGGCTCCCTGCGCTACTCCGGCGCAATCCGGCTGGCCCGTCTGGCCGCCGGCGCCATGCGTGCCGGCGCGGGCGTCGTACGGATCTGCGCACCCCGGAGCCTGTGCCCCCTGCTGGCGCCGCAGATTCTGGAAAGCACGCTCTTTCCGCTGTCGGACCGGGAGGGAGACTTTCTTTTCCGGGAAGAGGAATTCGCCTCCGCCATCCGGGGCGTCAAGGCCATTGCCTTCGGCATGGGCATCGGCCATACGCCGGAAACCGAAAAAGCGGCGGCCTGGCTGCTCGGACATGCAGAGGTTCCGCTGATTCTGGACGCGGACGGGCTCAACGCGCTGGCCGCCCTGGACCGGGATCTTTTGCGCCGCGCCCGGGGGCCGGTGATCCTGACCCCGCATCCCGGGGAATTCTCCCGGCTGACGGGGCAGATCGTCGCAGACATACAGAACGCTCCCGCCGCATCGGCGGAAGCGTTCGCTCAGGCCCATCATGTGACTGTTTTACTGAAAGGGACCGCCACGGTCGTGACGGACGGGGAACGGACCCGGCTGATCAGCCGCGGCTGCCCGGGCATGGCCACCGCCGGCAGCGGCGACGTGCTCAGCGGCATTCTGGCCGCCCTGTGCGCCGCCCATCCGGACCGGCCGCTGGAAGA
>JAGCBO010000145.1 GCA_017652125.1 Clostridia bacterium
CCGCATTCGCTGCGTTGTCGTCGGTCAACGATGCACCACATCGTCTCCCTCCTCCGCCTTGCGACTACGACTTCATCCTTTACGCCTCTGCTCAGTTTATTTCGAGACAGATCCTTACTTCTTTCCACCGCCGATCAGGTCGTTGATCGCCTTGCCGATCCCCTTGGTCAGATCCTTGACCACCTCGCGCGTCGCGGTGGAAATGGCGGTGTTCTTCACCCGACCGGCAATGGAGTCATTCCGGCGCGCCCGCTCGGCCGCCTCTTCCCGCAGCTGATCCGCCCGGGCTCTGCGCTCCGCGGCTTCCTGTTCCTTCGCCGCCCTCGCCGCGTCCCGCGCGGCCTTCTCCTCGGCCTTCGCCAGATCCGCCGCCGCCTTTTCGGCCGCCTTCTGCGCCTTCGCCGCCGCCGCGGGATCCACCGCGTCCGGCGCGGGGATGAAATTCCCCGTCACGGGATCCTGAACCACCTTCATGATCTGGGGGACGAACTGCCCGGTCACCGGATCCTGCACCATGACCTGCATCAGCTGATACTGAGGCTGCGCCGCGGGCTGAGCCTGCTGCACCACCGGCTGGGCCTGCTGCATCACCGGCTGGGCCGCCTGCACCACGGGCTGGGCCTGCATCACCGGCTGGGCCTGCATCACGGGCTGCATCTGCTGCACCACGGGCTGGGCCTGCTGCATCACGGGCTGCATCTGCTGCATCACCGGCTGAACCACCGGCTGCACCGCCTGGGCCGCCGCGTCGAGAATCGGCTGCACCTGAATGGCCGGAGGCTCCGGCTGCACCGGCGCGGCCGGCGTTTCGGGAATCTGCGTCATGGTGGGGATTTCCTTTTCCACATACTGTCCGGTGGTGGGATCGAAAACCTTGAATGTCTGCGCCATCTTTTTTGCACGGTGCTCTCCTGCGCCGTGAGAGGGGTCGAGGGGGAATCAGCCGACAATTCCGTACCGGGCCTTATAAGGGCTGGTTCTGAGTACTTCGCTGCGAATTTCTTCCGAAATCGCGCCCATCTGACTTTGCGGGGGAAGAATGGTGGCCCGCTCCACCACGCCCGGAGCGCCGTGTTCATCCAGGAAGGAAACCAGCGCCTCCCCGGTTTTCAGGGTGGTGATGGCTTCCTCTGTATCAAAGGACTCGTTGGTCCGGAACGTCTGTGCCGCGACCTTCACCGCCTTCTGATCCAGCGGCGTATAGGCCCGCAGGGCGTGCTGAACGCGGTTCCCCAGCTGCCCCAGCACGGTCATGGGGATATCCGCGGGGCTCTGGGTGATGAAATACACCCCCACGCCCTTGGAACGGATCAGGCGGACAATCTGCTCGATCTTCTCCATCAGGGCGCGGCCGCAGTTGTTGAACAGCAGGTGCGCCTCGTCAAAGAAGAACACGATCTTCGGCCGGTCCTGATCCCCCTGCTCCGGCAGGAGATCGTACAGCTTGGTCAGCATCCAGATCATAAAGGTGGAATACATGGTCGGGTTCTGGAAAAGCCGGTCCGCCGCCAGAATGTTGATCACGCCCTGACCGGTGCCGGGATCCTGGCGGATCCAGTCCTGAATATCCAGCGCGGGCTCGCCGAAAAACGCGTCCCCTCCCTGATCCTCCAGGATGGCCACCGCGCGCTGAATCGCCCCGACCGTGGCCACGGCCACATTCCCGTACTGCAGCGTGTATTCCTTCGCCCGCTGGCCGATATAGATCAGCAGGGCGCTGAGATCCTGCAGATCGATCAGCCGCAGATTCTCATCCCGGCTGATGCGGTAGACAATATTCATCACGCCGGACTGGACCTCATTGAGCCCCAGCATCCGGCTCATCAGGAGCGGGCCCATATCCCTCACCGTCGCCCGGATCGGATCCCCCATCTCCCCGTACACGTCCCAGAAATTGGTCGGATAATTGCGGTAGGGAAAGGCTTCCGGATCGATCCCGCAGCCGGAAAGCCGCCGGTCCAGCGCGTCGCTGCGCTCGCCCGCCAGCACCATGCCGCTGAGATCGCCCTTGATATCGCTCAGAAAAACGGGCACGCCCAGATCGGAAAAGCCCTCCGCCATCACCTTCAGGCTGATGGTCTTCCCCGTCCCGGTCGCCCCGGCGATCAGGCCGTGACGGTTCGCCATGGCGGGCAGCAAAAAAGCGGGCTTTCCGCCGGAAGCGCCGATCTGGATTTTATTCTCCGAAATCACGCAGTCCGCCCCCTTTCCCGCTATACTTACCTTTTTTAACCAACGGATATTGTACCCTTTTTCCCCCCTGCCGTCAAGGGTTGCGCGAAGCCGGATCCAGCCTCCGCTTCAGGATCTGAAGCATGGCTTCGCAGGCTTTCGCCCGATGGCTGACGGCGTTTTTCTCCCCGTCCGTGATCTCCGCGAAGGTTCGGCCCAGCGGTTCATACAGGAACAGCGGGTCGTAGCCGAAGCCGCCGGTTCCCTGCCGCTCCGTCAGCAGAACCCCGTCGCACCGGCCTTCCGTGATCAGCGTTTCCTCTCCCGGGAACTGAACCGCCAGGGCGCACAGATAGGCGGCCCGCCGGTCCGTCTGCCCCTCCATCCGGCGGAGCAGCAGATCATTGTTCGCCTCGTCGTCCCCGTGGCGGCCGCAGTAGCGGGCGCTGTAAACCCCGGGCTCCCCGTTCAGCGCCTCCACGGTCAGCCCGCTGTCATCCGCGATCGCGGGCAGGCCCGTCGCCCGGCAGACGGCCTGCGCTTTCAGGGCCGCGTTGCCGGCGAAGGTATCCGCCGTC
>JAGCBO010000146.1 GCA_017652125.1 Clostridia bacterium
ATTGACTTCTTCACCCTTTAGGATCGCGCTCGCCGCCTCCCGGTATTCGCACTTTGTCCACAGCCCCTCCTGCAGCTCTATCGGCGGCGCGCATTCCAGCAGCGCGGCCCGCAGCGGGCATTTCCCGATCTCGCTGCCCTCCCGGAAGCACATCACGCATTCGGCCTCCATCGCCGCCTCCATCAGGTAGCCCAGGTGCTTGTCCTGGATCAGCACGAACCGCGCCTGCCGTTTCGGTCCGTTCATCACCAGCTCATAGTGCCCGCCGACGGCGTAGGCCCGGTAGTATTCGTCCCGCTCCGGCGGCATCGTCCCCAGCATCGCATCCCGCACCCGGTCCACCAGCGTCGTCATCAGCCGGATGTCCCGCCATACCCATTTCCCGGCCCGCTTCGCCCGCTCCCGGCAGGCCGGCGAAAACTTGGCCAGCGAGTTCCGCAGGATCATCAGGTTCATCATGAATTCGTTCTCCGGCCGGTTGGGCTTGGTCTTCTCCGGCTCCCGCCGGATCGGCGGCACGGTGGCCTGGATCGTCACCGTGGCCGCCTTCGGCCGCTCCGTCGGCGCCGGCGCGCCGTATTTTTTCCCCAGGGCTTCCAGCGCCGCGGCCTTCGCGGCGTCCGCCGGCAGCCGGGCCGCTTCCGTCTTTTCCTGGCTCATCCCCGCGCGCCTCCCTTCTGCCGGATCTTCTTCATCGCCTGGTAATCGTCCCAGTCCCGGATCGCCTCGGTCACGGTCCCAAAATCGCACCTTGCGATCTCCCGCGCCGTCCGCACTCCGGTCATGTTCCGCACATCCTTCCGGATCGCCGCGGCCGCCGCCTTTTCCTGCCCGCCGGCCCGGTATTCCCGGCAGACCTCCGCGGCCCGCTCCCGGATCCGCGCGTTGATCTCCGCGGCCTGCCGCGGCGTCACCTTCTCCAGCGTCCGGATCGTCTTCTCCATCGCCGCCATCCGCGCGTTCGTCTCCCGCAGCATGTCCGCCAGCAGCCGCATCTGCCCGGCCATCTCCTGGATCCGCTTCGCCGATTCAATCAGCCCGTTGGCATCCGGCAGCATCGCCGTGATCAGCTCACTCATCCCCGGACACCTCCCGCAGGCTCGCTTCAACCTCATATCCGATCCCGGCCGAGGCCGCTTTCCGTACGCTCTCCAGAATCTCGCCCAGGTCGTGCTCCTCCCCGGTAAAGATTTCGATTTCCCGGATCAGGCGCTCCGCGGTCACTTCCGTTTCCCCGCTTTCCCACCGGATCCCCATCGCGTACTGCACAGCCAGGTCAAAGTCGCTCATCTCGATCGGGCAAACCACCCGTCCGTCCGCGGTCATTTCCCGGAAGCCGTTCCTGAATTCGCAGAATGTCATCCCGGCCACCCCCTCACATCACGGACCCGTGCCCGGTCACCGCGTTCATGGCCTCCCGCGCCCCTTCGGCCCACCGCTGCACGGTGAGCACCTGGGCCAGGATCGCGTCCCGTTCCGCCTGGCCCATCTCCGCGAGCTGGGCGCCCATCTGCGGCAGCGCGCCGACCTTCCCGATAAATTCCCGCACCGCCGCGGTCAGGTCCATCGTCCCCAGCTGCTCCGCGCTCACGCCCCGGGCCCCGGCCAGCTGCCGGTCCTGCTTTTCCTTCTTCAGCTGCTCCAGCTGCGCGGCCCGCTTCGCCTCCCTGGCCTCCGCGGCTTCCAGCTCCTCCCGCAGCGCCTGCGTCTGGATCCGCGCCGCTTCGTCCATCTGCCGCAGCCGTTCCTGGTATTCGGTCTCCTTCGCCTTCAGCATGTCGCCCAGGTCGGCGTTCCCGCGCATCTGCCGGTCCAGTTCTTTCCGCAGCTGCTCCAGCTCGGTCTGCCCCGATGCGAATCCGGCGTCCCAGGCCTTGCCCCGTTCCTTCTCGCTGCGCTGCAGATCCTTCTCCGCGGCCTGCAGCTTTTCCCGCAGCTCGTCCAGCTTCGCCAGCTGGAACGTGATCTTGCCCTCGTATTCCTTCCGGATCTCCCATCGGGCCGACTGCTCCGCCTCGGCCTTCGCCTTCTTCTGGTCCAGGATCGCCTGCGCGGCCTTTGCCTTCGCTTCCCGGGCCTCCAGCTCCGCGACGGCGGCGTGGTTCTCGCCTTCCCGTGCGCCGTCGCCTTTTCCCTGCTCATAGGCCGTTTTACTGATCCGGTCCCGTTCCTCCTCGAAGGCCCTGTATGCCGCCTGCATCTGCGCCTTGATCTGGTTCCGCTCTTCCTCCGTCTTCTTCAGCGTCTCCCGGATCTCCGCGGCCGCCCCGGTCTCGTGCACCAGCTTCACCTTCATCTGCCGGATCTCTTCCTGCAGCTGCCGCACGCTGGCGCCGTCCTCCGCGGCCTTCTCCGCGATCTCTTCCCGCTGCGCTTCCTCCAGCCCGCTGGACAGCAGCATCAGCGCCTTGCTCATCTCCAGCCGCGCCAGCGCGCTGCCGTCCTTGATCTCGGCCGCCGCCTGCATGCAACGCTGCGCCTGCCGGATGCTCAGCCCCGTGGTTTTCTCCACCCAGGCTTCCCATTGGCCGTGGGGGATCATCCCGCTTTCCTTGGCCTCAGTCAGCGTCTTCCCGATCCCGATGTACCCGGTCCCGATCTGCTCCTTGTACAGCGTGATCCGCGCCTCGTATCCCGCGATCGCCGCGGCCGCCTCCGCGCTCACCTGCATTCCGGTGTCTTTCCTTGCCAGCATCGTCATTTTCCTTGCCTCCTCTTTCGCGCGTCATCCCTGCGCGCTTTCTTTTTATTTTCTCGGGCTCGCTCCTGGCTTTTGCTCGCCCGGGTTTACCACTCTTCCGGCAGCTCCGTCTTCACTTCCCTAAAAGACATCTGCTCCGCGGCCGCCTTCGGCCCGCTGATCAGCTCCGCCGGGATCCACAGCGCCCGCACCGGCTTGCTCACGCCGGCGATCGTCACCCGCTTCACCTTCGTCGGCGTCTCCGCGTCCGTTTCCAGCTCCAGGATCCCGTCCGTCCGCAGGTGCTTATACAGCGCCTTCAGGCTCACCGGGAACTCCGTCCCTTCCTCCCTGCACAGCCTGGCCACCGCGGAGAACGCCAGGTTCGGCAGCAGGTAGTAATAATCCCCGTCCATGTATCCGATCATCCGCTCCGTCGCGTAGGGCTCCCGCACGGTGTCCGCCGTCAGGTCCACCACGCTCGCCGTCCGGCTGCTCAGCAGCTCGCTCAGCCCGTCCAGGAAAATCCGCGTCGGCTTCTCGCTCTCCAGCGTTTTCGCCTGCTTCCGGCTGGCGTTCATCAGCTGACGCCGGGCCCGTCCCAGCATCCGCGCGGCCTCTTCCGCGTCGATCAGCTTCAGCCCCCGGAAGTAATCCAGCATCATCGCGTATCCGATCAGGATGCAGGCCACCGTCTCCGGCGCCCGGTCGTGCTGCCCTTCGCTCTCCTGCCGGATGTCCGCCCGGAATTTCAGATACAGGTCGTGCAGCCGCTCCGGCATCGTGTCCGCCTGCTTCAGCAGCCACAGGATGTATCCGCGCATCGCCCGCTGCAGGTACCCCTTCCGGGCCAGCTCCTGCATCTCCGTCAGGTTGTCCGTGATCGGGATGTCGCCCTGGTCTATATCCACAATAAAAAACCTCGCTAATCCGCTGGCCCCGATGCTCGGCAGGTCCTCTCCCGTTATCATGGCCACGCTCCTGGGCGGCATCGCCGCCCGTATCGTTCCGTCCGCGTTCAGCCGTCCCCGGTCCGCCCCGTCGCCGAAGCTCCGGCTCAGCGCCTGGGCCACAGCGTCCCGCTGCCGCCGTTCCTGCTGGCTGCTCACCGGATGGAAGTCGTCCACCAGGATCGGCATATCCTTCACCCGGAAGGCCTTCATCCGGATCTGGTTCCCCGTGTCGCTGAAGCTCGCCGGCACCGCCTTCGCGTGGAAGTTCCCGAAATGGCTCAGCGCCAGCGTCGCCGCCGTGGTCTTGTGGTTCCCGGTCGGGCCGTACAGGAACAGCGCGAACGCCGGCACGATGTCGCTCCGGCTCAGCCATTCCCGCAGCGGCGCCAGGTACATCGTCCCCAGCAGTGCGATCCCGATCTCTTCCTTCATGATGTCCTTGATCCGCAGGCTGGTCCGCGCCGCCTCGGCGTAGGGGATCCGGTCGAACCCCTCCGCGCCGCTGCCGTCCAGCCGGTAAGCCTTCAGCCAGTCGCCCATGTCCACCGTCACGCCGTCCATCCCGATCGCGCCCCCGTTGTACAGGTAGCACCATTCCTGCCCGATCTTCCGGAACCCGCTGTGGGTGTACTCGGTCACCCGCCTGGCCGTCACCTGCCCGACCTTTTTGATCGCCCATACCACCTTTTGCTTCACCGTGCTCCCCGGCGTCATGCTCGCGCTGAATCCCCAGCTCTTCGTCACCCAGTCCATGCTGTCCAGGTTCCCGGCCGGGATGGTCACCCGCCCCAGCTTTTTCTGGCTGCTGTTCCATCCGTCCATCACGAAGCTCATCGCCTGGTTCACGCCGTCGTCCTGGATCAGCTCCATCCGCGGAATCACGAAGAAATCGGTCAGGGCCTTCGTCGTCTCGCCGGCGACCTGCACGATGCACCCGTCCCGCACGCCGTACCCGGTCACCGTGCCGTACAGCCGCTCCGCCTGCTCCTCCGGGCTCCGCCAGAACTCGATCCCGTTCGGGTCGAAGTCCGGCGTGATCGCCACCTGCCGGGCCAGCGCGTCCATGGCCTTGACGTCGCCCATCAGCGCCACCATGTCGCTGATGTCGCCCTTCTTCGGCAGCTCCGGGCACGCTTCCGCCAGGTTCACCATCCGGATCCGCGCGGCGTAGTTCCGCAGCTTCAGGGCCACGTCCTTCACATGCCGGTATCCGGGCTCGTCGTTGTCCGGCAGCAGGATCGCGTCCGCGCCATGCAGCAGCCGGCTGTGGCTCTCCTGCCATCCCTTCCGGCTGCCGCCCTTCCCGTCCTCGGATCCGCCGGCCCCGCCCGCGTTGCATGTCGCGCAGAATCCAAGCCGACGCAGCGTGTCGGCGTCCTTCTCGCCCTCGACCACATACACCGGCTTTCCGTCTGCGATCGCCTGCAGCACTTCCGGCAGCCGGTACACCGCCGAGTCCCGCAGCTCCGCCGGCACGCTGTTGACGTATCCCTCCCGGTTCGCCTTCGGATCCGCGGGATCACGCCGCCGCTGCCGGAAGGTCTTCCCCTCCGCGTTCGTGTAGTGATACCGCACGACCTGGAAGATCTCTTTCCCCGCCGCGTCCGTATAGCTGTAAACCTGGTCCGGATGTCCCCAGTCGATCTGCGGCCCGTCGGCCTTCCCCTGGGGCTTCCCGCCGTCCGCCGGCGCTCCGGATCCGCGCCCGACCGTGTGCACCGTGACCCCCTGGATCGTCTCCGTGGTCTCCGGCGGCGCGTCCGCGTCGCTGGGTTCCGGCCCGCGGCTCCCGGCTCCGGTTTCGCTCCTCGCCTTCCCCCGGCCGGCGCCCTTCCGCCCCGGCTTCCAGTCCGGATCCGGATTCACGATCAGGTCCCGGTTCGTCAGCCGCAGCGCTTCCAGGATCGCGTCATTCGTGCACCCGGCGTGGCAGGTCAGATAGATCCGTTCCTTGCCGTCCTTCGGGCTGGGCTTCACCCGCAGCGTCATGCTGGCCGTCCCGTCCTCGTGCGCCGGGCACTTCGCCGTGTATTCCCCGCTCGCGTTCGGGCCGCTCACGCCCTGCAGCATGTTCAGCACCTGCCTCAGCTCCATCCCCGCGGCCCTCCTTCCTCGCCTGCTGCGTTTCCGCAGCGTTTTCTCCCGGATGCTGCGTTTTTGCAGCATCGTTTCCCATTGCCCGGATAGCGCCTCGCCGGGCAGCCTTCATCCGGGCCCCGCATCCCCGCGCCGTCAGCGCTCCGGCCGTTGCCGGTCGTCCTTCACGATCTCGAACCGGTACCCGATCGCCTGCAGCAGGTCTTCCGCCGTGATCAGCGTCGGCGACGAGTGCTCCCTGCAGATCCGGTTCACCGCCCGCAGGGTATACCCGGCCCGCCGGGCCAGCTCCGACTGCGTGATATTCCGCGCGTTCAGTTCATCCTCGAGCCATTCCCCGAAGGAAACCTCCCTGTATTCCGGCCTCATCCGCATGGCATACCTCCGTCATCCCAGCCGCATCTCGGCCAGCAGCTCCCGCACCCCGTTGTTCTCCCGGGTCACGCCCCTGGCCAGCTTCTGCTGGATCTCCTCGACCTCTTCCATCACCAGGATCCGGTGCTGCTCCGTCAGCAGCGTATGCGCGTAGAACCCGATCACCGCCCGCGTCTCGAGCCAGATCGGCCCGCGGTCATCATATTTCTTTTCTCCCTCGTCCGATATCTCCATCCGCGCCCCGCGAAACTCCACCATCATGTCTTTCCGCTCCTCCTTTTTCGTCGCTCCGCATGCCACCTGGCATCCATCCGCAAATGACACGGCGCGCATAATGCCACCAGATTATCTGGTTCACAATGTTCCGGCACATGATCCAGGTGGTGCACTGTCAGCGTCCGTCGATGCGTATCCAGGCGCTCGCCCGGCCTTCGGCATTGCTTTCCGCATTTCTGACACTTCCACCCGGCCGCCTCTTTCACACTCAGCGCGATCCGCTTCCAGTCTGCCGGATACCGGCCCTTCTCCATCGGCATTACACGATCTCCATGCTCGTCAGGAAAACCGTGGCCTCCTCGATCTGCGCGTCCATTTTCCGCGCAGCGGCCAGGTCGGCCAGGTCGTCCCTTGTCTCTTCTCCGGTCCCCAGCACGGCCGGCGCGTGCGCCGCCAGCGTATGCGCCCCCTCCGCGATCGCCCGCATCCCGTCCGCCGGGATCTTCCCGCGGCCCTTGTACAGGAACCCGTACACAAAAGCCAGGTTATCAATCAGTCCCCGATACATTTTCCCTGCCTCCTTAGTGCAGTCCGGCCTTTTTCCGGACCTTCATGGTCTCAACGTTCGCCAGCAGCTCATGCGCCTGGACGATTGCTTTCAGATCCGCTTCCGCCATCGCCATGGTCATGACCTTGTCCTGCGCCCGCATGATATCCCGGACAAACCCGATCATCTGGGCTCCATGCAACAATCCCAGCAGCATCCGCTGCCATTCCTCCCAGCTCATCCCCGGCACCGGGCTCCGGTTCTCCGGACCCCGCGCTCCTTTCCTTGCCACCATCGTCCCTCCTCAAAAGCGTCAGCGTTGACGCTTTTCCTTTTCCGCTGCGAGCATCGCCAGGTCTTCCGGATCCACGTTCTCGATCCCGCAGACCGGGCCGTGGATCCGCAGCGCGCTTTTTTCTTCATCCAGGTCCGCGTCCATCACATACTTCCCGATCCCGCGGCATCTCCGGCCCTTCCCCAGGATCGCCCGCGCCTTCTCCGCGTGCGTCACGGTGGCGAAGGCTATCACCATCGTCCGCCCATCCAGGTAGCGTCCGATTCTGCCCGGAATCTCGGCGATCGTTCCCATCAGCCGGAAGGCCCGGAACGGGTGCAGGATCGGATTCGGCAGCTCTATCGTCAGCGTGAAAACCTTCATCTCCGGCCGTCCTCCTCAGTACGTAAATCCGATATACACCAGCCGGTCCGCTCCGTAGAAATTACAGTGGCCGGCATCCTCGAACTGCTCGCACTCATATTTCGTTTTTCCGCCCTGCCGGGTCCAGCACCCGGTTTTCGTCCACACCGGCGCGGTCTCCGAATCCCTCAGCCTGAAGAACTCGCCCTTTTTAACCTGTCTCAGCTGCTTGCTTTCCATCCCTGATTCCTCCCTTTCAAAAGCGTCAACGTTGACGCTTTTCGCTTTCCTTGCCGTAAACCGCGTAACGGTCCCAGCTCCCCAGCTTCACCGCGTATCCGAGCCAGTTCGCCGCCCGGCCGTCCGCGTCCACCTCGACCACGCCGACGATCCCGCCCAGCTTCTCCGCGGCTTCCCTCGCCCCGCGCTGGGTCTTGTACACCTTCGCCATGTGCAGGTACGACCCGGTTATATACCAGTACGGCACCGGCTTCCCCTCGCTGTACCCGCTCCCGACGTACACCGTCCCGTCCTTCCGCTGCACGATGAACCCCCGCGCCGGCGGCATCTCCAGCTCCGGCAGGTCCTCCGGAACCGTCACCCCGCTGGCCCTCGCCGGCTGGCATCTCGTCGCTGCCGCCTTCCCGGCCTTCGTCGTTCCCGTCGTCTTCTTCGCCATGTTCACCCCTCGCTTTCTTATGATTCTTCTGGCTGATACAGGTCATACAACGTACACCCCAACGCTTTCGCCAGCGCGTACAGCGTTTCAACTCCGACGTTCTTCCGCTCTCCGCTTTCAATCAGACTGATCGCCTGCTGAGATACGCCTGACCGCCGCGCCAGCTCCAGCTGTCCCATCTTCTTTTTCTCCCGCTCCTGCCTAAGACAGATCATTTTTTTCACCTCCAACAACCAGAGTAGTAATATCTTACAACTGAAAATTGTGTTTGTCAACTACTTTTGTTGTATAATTACTCATGAAGTTGTTAGAGAGGAGGTTATATTTCCTTGTCCTTTTCTGATCAGTTAATCAGCATCCGTAAAATGCGCGGCCTCTCGCAGCAGCAGCTGGCCATGCGCTGCAATGTTTCGCAGCAGGCCATAAGCAAACTTGAATCAGGGAAAAGCTCCCCTTCTGAATACACCATCCGCCAGCTGGCCACCGCACTGCATGTATCTATGTCCGCGCTCCTGGAAGAAGAACAAAATAAAAACCCCACCGCGCAATGCGATGGGGTTAAGATGGACATTATCAATCGGATCCAGCACCTTCATGAACCTGCACTGAATCGTCTTTCTGATTTTCTGGCTGGTCTTGAAGCAGGTCAAGAAATCTCTTCACCTTCTCCAGCTGCTCCGGATCCATCAGGAGAACCCGCTGAATAATCTCATCCTTTGTCATCTGCCCAGTTACCGTTTACCCTTTCCGCTGGAACATTCCGGCCGTTGTTCACGTGTACCCCATTATATCATCATCTTTCTGGAGGTGCATCATGAAAAATATAGCTGCTATTGCCCTCGCTTTTCTCTTGGCTGTGTTACCCATATTTTCGTCCTCCGAAGAACCAGCACCGGAGATTCAGTTTTCTCCTGTTGGGATGTGGTCATTTTACTGGGATGCACGGCAGCTGAACAAAACGCTTGGCAAGAATAAAATGTCGTTTGAAATCCAGGCATACTCGCTTTATCTGTTAGACAATGGATCAGCATATATGCAACAGGCCAACGTGAAAACAGATGGATCCGATTTTTCTCCGCTGCTTCTGAGCGGGATCTGGATCGGCGACGCATCGGACATGACAATAAGAGTCGGAGAATCAACCTTCAAAGCCTGGATAGATTCTACTGGAAAGCTGTACCTTAAAATGACGGATGACATGGCAACGGTTTTTCAGCACATAGAAAACTTCGACTACAATGAAGGCATGCTTAATAAAACTAAAAAATCTGGCAGCAGCACACCCCAGGAAGCCTCCGACAGTCTGTCCCAGGAAACACCGGCGACTGATTCTTTTCATGCCGCAGCTGATAAGTATGAAGGTTACAAGCTGAAAAAAGGGAAAGGTTATCTGATCGGCGAAGATCTGCCGGAAGGTTATTATATGATCGAATATGCTTTCGAGTTTGGCAGATTCTACATCTATTCATCAGAAAAGAATTTCAAGAAGGAAATAGCGGAATCGACCGAACTTGTCGGAACCACAAACGGTAAAAAATATGTTTACAACCAATACTTTTCAACCGGACAGATCATTAAAGTAAATCAATCGGGCTGCACGCTATACCTGATCGAATGATATTTCTTCTATTATCCCATTTTAGTCTGCCATTGTTCCGCATGTCGTTCGCTCTCTGAAACCACTCTTTTCTGCCCGAATTCATGCCTGTGTAACAGAAAATACCCCCGTTTGTTACGGCTTGTTACACTTCCCTGTAACAGCCGGAAGCGTTGATATATAAGGCGTCACGGGCTTTTGTTACAGTGTTACAGGAAAATACACATACACCCCCCTATAATATTTTTATCATCCGCATGCTGATTGCATCAGACTAAACATATATACAATTCACCGAAGAAAGGAACGCATTATGGGCTATGTCGAAAAACGCGGGAAAAACTCCTGGCGCCTCGTCACTCACGTAAAGGTCGGTGATCACCAGGAACCGGTCCGCATGACGCTGCGCCTGGATCCGGATATACCCGAATCCATCCAGAGGAAACAGGCTGAGATAGAACTGAAGAAGCTGGAAAAGCGTCTGGCCGGCGAAGCATCCGAAGAATACACGCTGCGTCAGTGGTCAGAGATCTGGCTGACCAAACACCTGGAAATGGACGCCAGCCCAGTCACCGTCTCAAATTACCGCTACCTGCTCAACTCCCGCATCCTTCCGCAGCTGGGAGACAAAACGCTCGGAGATCTGACACCCGCCCTGCTCACAGACTGGCTTTATAACCTTCGGCAGCAGCCGCGCAAAACCACCCGCAAGCCGGACGATCAGTTGAAGCGTCCGCGCCGGCCCTCTGAGAAACTCATCTCGCCATCCAAGCAAGCGAAACCCCTCTCCGTCAAAACCGTGCTCCTGTATTATGGCTGCATGAAAACCATGCTGGCCGCAGCCGTCCGCGTCGGCCAGCTGGAATACAATCCCATGGATCGCGTAAAGCATCCGAAGAAACGGAAGAAGAAGCTCACAACCATGTCCGAAGCGGAAGCGGCCCACCTTATCCAGCTGATCCTAAACGAAGCATCGCAGCCGCTGAAGCTCTCCGTCCTCTTCGCGCTGCTCTGCGGCCTTCGCCTGGGTGAAGTCTGCGCCATCACTCAATTCGACATCGACTATAATGCCGGCACGATTCAGATCTCCCGCGCCCTCAAATATACTCCGGAAACCGGATCGTTCATCGCAGACCCGAAAACAGAAGCCGGCGATCGTGTCATCACGCTGCCGAACTTCCTCCTGATGTTCCTCCGCGAAGCCAGATGGACGGACGAAGATATCATCGTATCATGCTATGAAGAACTCGGAGCCATGATAGAAGACGGGATCAAGCCGGACACAGATCCGGAAATCCTTAAGAAAACACTCTACAACCTGGAGCACTTCAGATATATCGTCCACAATCGTCTGGGCGCTCGCGTCAATAAAGATACGCCGAGCAAATGGTTCCGCAAATTCGCGGACGCGCACGGATACCAGGGCACCACATTCCACGACCTCCGGCACGCCCATGCCAGTCTGCTGGTGGCCAAGGGCATGGATATTGCATCGATCGCAGCGCGCATGGGCCACTCAGATCCATCCGTAACACTTAGCGTTTACACTCACGCGCTCGCCCCCAGGGATCAGACAGCAGCTGACACACTCGAAACAATCGTCGCCGCTGCGCTTCCAGCTGTGAACATCAAAGCGCTTCCACCTACGTACATCCCGCCGGAGGACGACACGGATCCCAACAGCTGATTTTCGCATCTGTGGCCTTTTAGGATCCACATCTGCAAAAATCGCTCCCAATTCTCCCGACTCGGAACCGTTATAAATCAACGGTTCCGAGTCTTTTTTCTTTTCGATCACTCCCAACAAATACCGCAATAATCGGGAGTAAAAGTGTAATTATCGCAAAAGAAAAACCCTGGAAGGCTTAATCTTCCAGGGTTCTCACAGTGTCGAAGTGGCGGGATTCGAACCCGCGGCCTTTTGGTCCCGAACTGCCGGCACACACAACCACCATGAAAATTATAACGTTACTGTATTTTTACTGTAACAACTGTAACACTGTAACAAACACTATCCAACCATTGAACCACCTCGCTTTCTGCTGTTACAGTTTATCATATTTTTCTGTAACAATAAAGTATTTACTGTAACATAGTAGGATAGCCCCCCTGGTTGTTTTGACGTCCCACGCTGTCAGGGGCTG
>JAGCBO010000147.1 GCA_017652125.1 Clostridia bacterium
CATCAAGGGCACGGCGATCGCCATAAGCAACAACAGATTTTACATTTGGCTCAATATCAATGCTAGTAGTTGCTAAAATACCTCGATCAGTCCCTCCCGCAACCACACAACACCCTTCTAGTAATTGAACGATACCATTAAAATATTACACATTTGTGAATTTCAATTATCATGTCAAGGCTTTGAACATATCTTTCATTAAATCTTATCTTCTATGCTCCATCTTTTTCAGAAACATCCTTCGCAGCACATGGAACAGGGGAGCTTCTTTACGTTTCACTCTTGTGATCAGGTATAATCCGGAATGAATGGCAACGATGAAGCAATATTGGATCATTCTCAACGTTCCCTGGAAACCATTTTCCAACGTTCCCTGGAACCCAGTTTCCGCTTGATTTTCCATTATGGCTTCGGTAAAATATAAGCAGCAGGGAGGTGAATTCATTATGGATCGCAGAATTAAAACCATTGATGAACTGACCCTGATGGATGACTATATGTTTGCCCAGGTCATGCGGGATACCCGGCATCTGAAGCCCCTTCTGCAGTTTATTCTGCGGGTTCGCATCGCGAAGATCGAACTCATTGAACCCCAGAAGACAGAGAAGGAAGGATATGATTCCAAAGGTGTCCGGCTGGATCTGTATGTGACGGATGAGCAGGGCGTTGTCTATAATGTGGAAGTACAGACGACATCCCGGAAGCATCTTCCCAAAAGGATGCGGTATTACCAGTCAACCATTGATATCAGCATTCTCCGTCCCGGGGTGGATTACAAGGAACTGCGGAAAACTTTCGTTATCTTCATCTGCAATTATGATCCCTTCGGAAGAAACCGCTATATCTACACCTTTGAAAACACCTGCCGGGAGGAACCGGATCTGTTCTTCGGAGATGAGACGGTTAAAATCATCGTGAATACCCAGGGAGAAAAGGGAGAAATCAGCGAAGAACTGAGGGAAGTCATTCGTTATTTGAATGACGGCACTGTTTCCGGGGCCTACAGCCGGGAGCTGGATACCGCTGTCGTTGCCGTCAAATCGAACGAGGAAAGGAGATTGGAGTATATGACACTGGCCATGCATGATATGGAAATCAGAGAAGAAGCACGCGAGGAAGGTATCGAAATTGGCATTGAAAAAGGAACAGAAAAAGCCATGGTTTCCAATCTTCGTACGGTGATGGAGAAAATGAAATTATCGGCCGAAACAGCGATGGATTTTCTGAATATTCCTGCGGAGGATCAGCCCAGATATGCATTTCTTCTCAAGGAAGAATAAGAAGCACTTCGCAGATCGCGGCAATGCCCGCACCTGTCAGTGATCGACAGATCCTACTTAAGGGAGAGAAATAGATTCATGAAGACAACTCTGTGTATCCTGCTTGCCTGTCTGCTTTTCTTTTCTGCCGGCTTTCTCACACTGGGAGCGGCGCCGTCCGGTTTCATCACTTCTGCGGAAGCCACGGAACCTCAGACTGCTCTGGAAACGGAACCCCCGACAGCACAGGATGCAGCGGAACAGCCGGCGGATGCCTATCTGGCCTATCGGTTAAGCCTGGCCCCGGACGTTCCTTATACGCCCTTTGCCTATGAAAACAATCCAGCGGACAATCCCAAAGCCATGGCGGATATCCTGATCAATCCGGACGCTGTCTTCGGTTTCTCCCCCAGCCCCGAGTCCACACGGCTGAAGGAGTACGCGGACGCGCTGGACTGGACCAGCCCGAAAGCGGTCGCTGAAGCCAGGCAGCAGCGGAAAGAGTACCATGAAAGTATGAAAGAACTGTACCGGATGATCGAAGATCTGCTGGCTGAGGCCGCCCCGGTGGAACAGATTGCCCGGGCTGTCAGCCGGCGGCGCAACGAGCTGCGTCTGGAATCCGCTGAGGATAACCCGGAAGACCTGGCCCGCATTAAAAAGAGCAATCTGGAAACCTATGGAGATGAGCTCGGCCCCACCGCCGATTCGCTGTATGAAAAATACGGATCCTGGCAGAAGGTATTGGAAAAAGCCCTCGGAACAAACGCCGGAATGGACGCCTGCCTGGGCTTTTATGATGAATACTTCGAACTCTACGACCTGAACTGACCGGAACGGCAGGGCCATGAGCAGGTCCGGCAGCCGCCGGGCTGACCGGACGGTGCTCCGGTCCTCTTTTTCTTTGAAGATGATTATGCTGCCCGGGCAGAACCCGGCAGAAAGGAAAGACTGTGAAATACGCCTTTATCTGGGATCTGGACGGCACGCTGCTGGATTCCTACCGGGTGATTGTCTCCTCTGCCGTCCGGACCGCCGCGGAAGCCGGGATCCGGGATGATAAGGAGGCCGTGCTGCGGAAACTGAAACAGCAGTCTCTGACCGCGTATCTGCGGGATGTCAGCCTTCGCTGCGGCGCGCCCTGTGAGGCGCTGCTGGTTCGGTACCGGGAGATTTCCCACGAAATGACGGATCAGATCACCCTGATTCCCGGAACCCGGGAAGCGCTGGAGAGGCTGGCCGGAAGCGGAGCGGAGCATTTTGTATATACCCACCGGGGCAGCAGCTCCGAACCGATTCTTCGCCGGCTCGGTATTCTGTCTTTTTTCCGGGAGGTGGTTACCTCGGAATACGGCTTTGCGCCGAAGCCTTCCGGCGATGGCGTCCGGTATCTGCTGAACCGATACGGTCTGGATCCACGGCTCTCCTGGTATGTGGGAGACCGGTCCCTGGATGTGTTTTGCGGAAAGGATGCCGGTATCCGGACCCTTCTTTATCTGCCGGAGGGTTCTCCGGTTCAGGCTACCGGTCAGGAAGACATCATTCTTCGGGACTGGAGTGCGGAGAGTATTGAAAAAATGCTCCGGCTGTGAGTCATGGGGACGGTTCTCATTTGGTGAGTCATGGGGACGGTTCTCATTGACTCATTTTTCACCATATTCCTGATGTGTCAGGAAGAATACTGTATCAGTAAAAGAAATTCACCGGAAACAGAAAGAAAGCGGGCAATGCCTAATCTCTGTTCCCGGGTTTGACGTCTTCGCCCTGGAGCAGCAGGAAGCCTTAGGCTGTCTAATGAATCTTTCCGTCCCTGAACTGTTTCATCATCTCATTGGTCAGGCTGTAATCTGACGGCTGGAGAATAATCTGATCCCGCTGAACCCATTCCGCATAGCCCAGCTCATGTTCATCCCGATGAATGGCGGTATCCCCGTCCACTTCACAGAAAAAGCCCATCAGCAGGTCGGAAGCAATTCCCCAGGGCTGAGACTTGTAATACCGGATATTTCTGACCCGTAGCCCGACCTCTTCCATGACTTCCCTTTCAACCGTCTGCTCCGCCGTTTCTCCGATTTCCGTAAAGCCGGCAATCAGCGCATGATGGGCAAACCCGGTTTTGTACTTCGTGATCAGGAGCCGGTCGCCGTTAATCACGCCCACGATCACTGCGGGGTTAATCCGGGGATAGATGCGTTTTCCGCAGGCCGGACAGACCATGGCCCGCTCATCGTCCGCCGGAAAGGTCCGGGTTCCGCAGCTCCCGCAGAACCGGCTGGCGCCGTACCAGGTCCACAGGTGGAAAGCTGTATAAACGACCAGCAGATCCAGATTGCCTGTGAGCTTCAGGCCCCGGAGCTCGGAAAGGCTGCGGGATTCATATCCCGGGAGACTGGGGCCTTCCTCCGGGATCAGGAAATAGGAACGTCCCGCCACGGAAAAAAGATACAGGCTTTTGATCCCCGGCGCCTCCGCCGCCGTCGGAAAAATCAGCCTTCCGTTTTCATAACGGACCGCTGCTTTCCCATCACGGAAGCAAAGCAGCAGATCCGCAGGCAGCGGCAGCGCGGGATGGTAGGCGTTATCCAGATGCTCCGGTGCAATATCCTGAATCATGAAATCATTCCTTCTGCATCACAGGAAGAACGTGTCAAAGCCGGTCACTTCAAGGATTCCCTTGACATCCTCGTTTACATTCAGCATGCGGAAGTTTTCCTTACTGTTCAGAGCCTTATAGATCATCAGCAGAACCCGGATGCCGGCGGAGGAAACATACTGCAGGTTTTGAGCATCGATATCCACGGTGGAAACAGCCTGCCCCCGTACAATACGCTCATATTTTTCCAGCAGCTCCGGAGCGGAGATCGTGTCAAGGCGGCCGCCCAGCGCGATCCGGAGCTCCGTGCCGGAAAGCATGAGATCCGCTCTGAAGGATTCGCCCTTCACTTCCTCCTGGATTTCCTCCGCATCCTGCTTAAGGGTCATCTTCCACATTTCAATGGATCTGTAAGCTTCGCGCAGTTCTTTTTCTGTTTCGGGATTATTCGCCAGGGAAACCAGCGAGGGCATCAGGTCGGCATACGAAATCCTTTCCACTTCGAAACCCTGGCCGCGCAGAAACTCTCTGGCCTTTTTGTCGTCATTCCTGCGGTGTCAGTGTTCGCAGGCTCTGCACAGGGATTTTACCATATCGGCCGCCATACTGTCCACTCAGGCAGCACTGTCCCCGGAGTCGGCGGAAGGCCGGAGGCCATGCTTTTCTGCATAGCCGGTCAGCATCAGCGTCAGCGCGCCGTCCCCGGTCACGTTGCAGGCAGTGCCGAAGCTGTCCTGCAGAGCGAAAACGGCCAGCATCAGCGCGGTTCCGTCGCTGTTGAAGCCCAGGATCCCGGTAATCAGGCCCAGGGACGCCATGACCGTGCCGCCGGGGACGCCGGGAGCGCCGATAGCAAAGATCCCCAGCAGGAAGCAGAAAAGGATCATCGTCCCGACCTTGGGAATCCCGCCGTACAGGATGACCGAAACGGTCATCACGAAAAACACTTCCGTCAGCACTGAGCCGCACAGGTGGATGTTGGCAAACAGCGGGATGCCGAAATCCACGATGTCGCGGCGCAGGTTCCGGCTTTTCCGCGCGCATTCCAGCGCTACCCCCAGCGTGGCGGCGGAGGACATGGTTCCGATGGCCGTCAGGTATGCCGGACCATAATGGCGAAGCACCTCCAGGCCGGATTTGCGGGAATAGAGAGTTGCCGCGCCGTAGAGCACGGCAAGCCAGATATAATGCCCGGCCAGGGCGATGAGGATCACAACCAGGAACACGGGCAGCTGGCTGATCGTTCCCTCCCAGGCCAGGGTGCAGAAGGTGACAGCGATAAAAGCCGGAAGGATCGGGATGACGATCCGCTTCACGATCGCCAGGACGATCTCCTGGAATTCCTGCAGGACGGTGGCCACGGTGCGCGCTTTGGTCCACACCGCCGCAAGGCCGATCAGCACGGAAACCACAAGCGCGGACATAACGGGCATGATCTGCGGGATGTCCAGCTGGAAGGCGACCGGAGGCAGCTCCCGGAGGTTCTTCGTATCGTTGACGATATTCAGGTGCGGAATAATCGCGAACCCGGCGCCGGCGGACAGCAGGGCGGCAAGCAGGCTGGAAACGTAAGCGAGCAGGATGGCCACCGTGAGCATTCTGGTCGCGCCGCTTCCCATCTGGGTGATGGAGGGGGCGATAAAGCCGATGATGATCAGGGGAACAGCGAAGTTTATCACCTGCGCCAGGATGTATTTGACGGTCACCACCACCGTCATGGCGCCTTCCGGAAGGAGAAAGCCCGCCAGGATGCCGGCGGCGATCGCTATAAGCAGCCGGGCAGGAAGGCTCCTGAGAAACTTCATGGTCATGCCTCCTTTCTATATGGTTCCGCCGTTTTAATGTTCCCGTCCTTTGGGGATCTTCACCGCTCTTCCGTCATCATGTGGATGATTTCCTCATCGGTGCCGCGCATGCCGATCCGGGCCAGGCGGCCGAAATTGGCGATGGAGTTCTCCACGCCCTTCACCACCAGGCCGTCCCCGGCATAGAACTGCTGGCCGTTTCTGTACATTTCATAGCCGAAGATCCCCGTCTCCACCGCTGTGGCAATCTTGGCGGCGCAGGAGGATTTCGCCCCGTCGCAGACAATGCCCGAGGTGATGGCCAGGGCGTTGACGATGGTATGGGCGATATCCCGCTCGTTCCCGCCCAGCAGGTAGGCGATGCCGCATCCGGCCCCGGCCCCGGCGCTGACCGCGCCGCAGTAGGCCGACAGCCGGCCGATGCCTGATTTCGCGTGGATGGTGACCAGGACGGAGATGAGCAGGGCACGGTACAGCTTCTCCCGGTCCGCCTGCAGCTCCCGGGCATAGACGATCACCGGCAGGGAGGCGGTCAGGCCCTGGTTGCCGCTGCCGGAGCAGATGACCACAGGCAGCTCCGAACCGTTCATGCGCGCGTCCGATCCTGCCGCGGCATACGCCCTGTCCCGGATACGCACGTCGTCTCCGATCGTCAGCAGCACCTTTCCGATATTCGCGCCGTAATCCTTCCGGAGCCCTTCCTCCGCAATCGCCGTGTTCTGTTCGATCTGCCGGTCCAGGATATCCCGCACGTCCTCCAGGTCGCAGGTGCAGGCAAAGTCCCAGATCTTCTCCACCGTCAGCAGGCCGTAGTCCGGCAGGCCGGCAGCTTCATCCTCCTGCCGGCTGTCGCTTTCCTGCAGCGTCCTCCCGTCCTTCTCGATCAGCACGATCCGGGTATGCTCGTTGGCGATCCTGACCCTGGCCCGGGAGGTCCCGCTGTGCACGGTGACGATCATGTCCAGCAGGTTTTCCGATGTCATCGGCCTGACCTCCACCGGCGTGCAGGCCATGTAGGCGCCGAGGCGCTCCCGATCCTCTTCGCTCACGCGGGCGATCACCTCCAGCCCAGCCCCGGCGTCGCCCGCCAGCGCCCCGATGCACGCGGCGGCAGCAATGCCGCGCCGGCCGCCGGTGTTGGGAACAACCACGCTTTTCACGTTTTTGATGATGTTCCCGCTGGCCTCCACCTCAATCCGGTCGGGCAGCGCCCCGAGGGTTTTCCGGGCGACGGCGGCGCAGTAGGCCAGCGCCACAGGCTCCGTGCAACCCATGGCGCTGACCAGTTCGCGCCGGAGGATTTCCAGGTATGTCTGATAAACCGTATCGCTGCGTTCCATATGGTGCCCTCCTTTCCCCGTATCTTTTTTTCCCGGTCCCGGCAGACGGCCGAAGGCCCGGGTGTTCCCGTTTCTCATGGCTGTGCGGTTATGTTTTTCCGGTTCAGCAGGTACCCGGCGCCGCCGCCGACCAGCCCGCCGATGATATGGGACAGATTGGAAATATGATCCTTCACCGTCAGCCCGTCCCAGATCTGCCCGCCGATAAAGATCACGGCAACCAGAATCACGGTCAGGGGAAGCTCGCCCTCCCGGAACTGGGTAAAGGATGTCAGCAGAATGAACGCGAAAGCGATTCCGCTGGCGCCCAGCAGGATCGTATGCGGAAAGAGCAGATTATGAAAGATCCCGGTAATCAGGGCGGTAGCCAGCATCACCAGCACCAGTTTGCGGGCGCCGTATTTTTCCTCAATGGCCGGCCCCAGCAGCAGGATATAGGCCATATTCCCCACAAGGTGAGCCAGATCCGCATGGCCGAGCACATGGGTAAACAGGCGCAGATACATCAGCGGATCCGACATCGGCGCTCTGTAGGTGGAGAAGAGAAGGGTGCTGCCCGATCCGCCGGTCAGCAGGCCGATGAGCGTTGCCACCGTACAGGCCAGCGCATAAATCAGAACCACCGGGGAATTAAAGGTGACTTTCAGTTTTTTCATAAAGAACACCCCTGTCTTCAGTTTTGTCCGGGAAGCCGGCTTTGCTACTCTGCTGCGGATTTCTTTTCCGCCCGATCTGCCGTTCTGCCTTCTCATTGTATCCGGAAACCAGGCGTTTGACAAGGATGGAAACGGACGGATCAGCCGGTATGGAAGCGGATGCAAAAAACCGGCTTGCGGGGATTTCCTCCCTGTGCTATGCTCATGCGGGTGACCGATCATCCGGACCGCAGGTCCGCCGGAGGCTGTTATGCAGAAGAATTACCGGAAAACCTTAACCGCCTGTTATCTGGGCTTCATTACCCAGGCCATCATGGCCAACTTCGCCCCTCTGCTTTTTCTGAAATTCCATACGGATTACGGCATTCCGCTGGGTCAGATCGCCCTGATCTCCACAGTCTTTTTTCTGACGCAGCTGGTCGTGGATGTCCTCTGCGCCCGTTTTGTGGATAAAATCGGGTACCGGAAATGCATCGTGGCTTCCGAAGTGGCCTCCGCCCTGGGGCTGGCCGGGCTGGCCGTTCTTCCGGATCTGCTGCCCGATCCTTTTATCGGCATCATCCTCTGCGTGTTTATTTACGCCATCGGCAGCGGCCTGATCGAGGTGCTCTGCAGCCCGATTGTCGAGGCCTGCCCCTTCGAGCATAAAGAAGCGGTCATGAGTCTTCTCCACTCCTTCTACTGCTGGGGCTCGGTGGGCGTCATCCTGCTGTCCTCCCTCTTTTTCACCGTCTTCGGAATCGGCAGCTGGCGGATTCTGGCCTGCATCTGGGCGCTGATCCCCCTGTATAATATCTATAATTTTGCCGTCTGTCCCATCGAGCATCTGACCGCCGAGGGCGAAAGCATGTCCATCCGTCAGCTGTTCCGGAAGCCGGTATTCAGGGCATCGGTTCTTTTGATGATCTGCGCCGGAGCCTCGGAGCTCGCCATGGCGCAATGGGCTTCCGCCTATACGGAGGCTGCGCTCGGTTTCTCCAAGACGATCGGGGATCTGATCGGTCCCTGCCTGTTCGCGGTCACCATGGGGATCAGCCGCCTGATCTACGGAAAATACGGGGATCGGATCAATCTGACCCGGTATATGATCGGTTCGGGCGTGCTCTGCCTCTGCTGCTATCTGCTGGCCTCCCTGTCCTCCCATCCGGTTCTCGGCCTGATCGGCTGTATCTTCTGCGGCTTTTCCGTCGGCATCATGTGGCCGGGAACCATCAGCATCGCCTCTCCCCGCCTGCCGGCAGGCGGCACGGCGCTGTTCGCCTTTCTGGCGATGGCCGGCGATCTGGGCGGCGCCTTCGGTCCTGGCCTGGTGGGCTGGGTGACCCAGCAGTCCGGGGACAACCTGCAGTCCGGTATGCTGGTCGGAAGCATATTTCCGCTGGTACTGGTGCTCGCCCTTCTGATGCTGATCCGGAAATCCGCAAAAAAGGAATGAGCTTTTTCAGCTCATTCCTCTGCGGATGGTTTCGATCAGCATCGCGTCCGCCGGAAGCCATGGCACGCTGTCCAGCGTGCTTTTTTCGAGCCATCGGGCGTCCTCCGCTTCCAGCAGGGTCAGATGTCCTTCTTTGATCCCGCACCAGAAGCAGTCCATGGAAAGATGAAATTCCGGATAGTCGTATTCAACCCGGCCGATCCGTTCGCCCACCGTGATAACGGTATCCAGCTCCTCCCGGATTTCCCTTGCCAGCGCCTGCTGCGGCGTCTCCCCTTCCTCGATTTTCCCGCCGGGAAATTCCCATTGTCCCCGGTAGTTCCCGTAGCCGCGGGCCGTGGCGAAAATCCTTTTCCGGGAGATCAGGGAATCGCAGATCACCGCCGCGGCTACCCGGATCGTTTTCATGCACGGATCTCCGCTTTTGTATTCCCCTGAATCCGTCTGAACCGGAAGAAATAAACAATCAGCAGCGCGGCCGCGAAAACCGCTCCGATCGGGTAGGCGATCGTCTGGGACAGCCCAAACCCTTCCTTGGCCATCAGGATATAGGTC
>JAGCBO010000148.1 GCA_017652125.1 Clostridia bacterium
CCTCTCCCTGCAGCGTTTGCTCCCGGATGCCGGGAAAGGATACATGGTGATCCCGGGTGTTGCCGTTCAGCTCCGTCGCGGCGCAGTCGTCCGCGGTAAACCCGTTTTCCAGCGGCAGGTATGTGGTCCGGGTCAGGCCGAGGGGCTCATAGAAGTTCTTCTTCATATAGGCATCCAGGCGTTCGCCGGTAATCCGCTCGATGATGAATCCCAGAAGCATATAGTCCACGTCCGAATACTTCGTCTGCGTGCCGGGTTCATACATCAGAGGCGTGCGGAAGATGGCCTTCAGGGTATCCTCCCGGTTGACGGCATAGAGCATATTCGCCCCCGGAGATCCCAGGCCCTGTTTCGACTGATCATAGTCCGGCTTAAAATACTGCGGATCCGCCGGGAATCCGGCCTGATGCGCCAGGAGCGCCCGGGGGGTGATCTCCCGCTTCCAGGCAATCTGCTGGTCCAGATCCGGCGCAGGATCCGCCCCCGCGTATGCGAAGTCCAGTGTATCCGCAGCAAAGGAATCCCCCAGGAGTTCCACCACCGGGGTATTGATATTCAGCAGCCCGTCCGTCACCAGTTTCTGGATCGCATAGTTGACGCTGAACATCTTCGTGACGCTGGCCAGGTCATACAGGGTGGCTGAAGTAACAGCCGGACTGTCCGTCTTCGGCGTGCCGTCCGGCTCATAGGCGTTGATTCTCCCCCACGCGTTCTGATAGATCTCGCGTCCGTTGCGCACAATGCCCAGCTGAGCGCCGGGGAAACCCCAGGTGACATCCGATCCGATCAGATCCTCTACCAGCTTCAGCGCCAGCGGATGAATTCCGCCGCTTTCCCCGTTCCCCGGCAGAACCTCCGGATACGGAATATGGACGGTTACCGCGTCATCCAGCTCCAGCGGCAGGATATTGCTGATCTGAACCGTGTTGACACCGTCCTTTGCGGCCTCCGAAATGTCAATATACACAAGCCCCTTCGCATTTCCCGTATCCGCTTTCACACCGTTGACATACAGGGTGAAGGCTTCCGTTTTCTCCGATACATTCAGGACCAGGAAGCCCTGACCGTGGTATCCCTGGAAACTGATCATGCTGTTCATCGCCAGGGTGTCATCGGTATAGTCCTTCCAGTCCGGAAAGGACGCTGTTTTCTGCCACGCGTAGTCCGGCAGCTCGGACAGGGCGGAGCAGTCCAGGGTCTCCGCAAAGCCAGTATGAATAACGGAAGTTGTCACAAGCAGGACAACCAGCAGGATCGGGAAAAGAAACCGTGAAAAAATATGCATCATCTTCACCATGTTCATACCTCGCTTTCTCCGACGTTTTTGCCAGCCGTGCAAAAAGCAGCATTTTCCCTGCATCCATCAGACGAGGGAATGATCCATTATCATCCCATTATTCTATTCGTCACGAACAGCCGTCGTCCTCTGTTCTGTCCGGAGGCAGGGGCAGGATCATTTCATAATAAAGGAAATCCCCGGCAAAAGCGCTTTCCGTTCCGTTCGGTTTTCTGTCGCAGAGGACAAAACCCGCGGCTTCATAATTCTTCGGAGCGATCAGATGGCTGTTCGTACAGACGATAATCCGCTTCAGTCCCTCGTAGGTTCGGATCCTCCGGATCGCTTCCTCCAGCTGCAGCCGGCCGTATCCGCAGCCTTTGTATTGTTCGCGGATCCCATTGTGGCCGATCTCGACATATTCAGGCCTGTTGCGCGGATCCCACGTGACAAACCCGATGGGGTTTCCATCCAGACAGGAAACC
>JAGCBO010000149.1 GCA_017652125.1 Clostridia bacterium
GCTTCACCTCCGGCGGCGGCGTGACCCGCAGGGTATAGACCGCGGGATAGACCTCCGTGAACCGGTAGAAGCCATACGCGTCGGACACCGTGGAGGCAACGGGCACACCGTTCCGAAGCAGCTCGATGCGCACGCCGGGTATGCCTCCTTCGCCCATGCCCTGCAGGCCGTCTCCGTTCAGGTCCAGCCAGCAGAAATCTCCAAGGGCGCCCGGCTGTACCGCGCCGATCTCCAGATCCGCGAGATCCCGGCCCATGCGCAGGGAAATCGGATCCGATACGCCGCGGCGGCCGTCCGTCTCCGTCAGAATCGATACGGGACCGGTGAGGAGCCGCTCATCTTCCGGCTCGATCACCACGCAGCCCTCCGGCAGCTCCGCCTCGATGCGGTAGACCCCCGGCAGGAGGCGGCCGAAGCCATAGACGCCGCTTTCCCCCGTGACCATCGAAGCGAGAGCCGCGCCGGTTTCATCCCGGAGCGTGACGGCGGCGCCGGCGAGCGGGGCAATCTCCCCGCCCCGGTCCATCCAGACCAGGCCTTCCATCCGGGTAAACCGGACGAGGCCCAGCAGCGGATCTTCCCGGCGGCCGTTTTCGATCAGGGTGATGCCGGTCATGACCAGCACGCCGTTTTCCTCCCGGAAGGTGCTGTCCCCCGCCTTTGCGGCGGCCACCGAGTCATCCGGGGTAAAGGAAAGGGAATAGGATCCGGGAATCAGGCCCTCCGTATGGAAGATTCCCTGTTCATCCGTGGTGAGGGCGGCATAGAGACCTCCGGTCCGCTCATCCGTCAGGGAGACGGTGTAGCCGGCAGGGGTCTGTTCCCCCTCGTCCATGAGTCCGTTATTGTTTTCATCCAGCCAGAGCCGGCCCTGCAGGGAGGCGGGCATCACGCAGCCCAGCGCCTGATCGTCCCACCGGGCTCCCATTTCCACCGGCAGGGAGACGGTCTGGGACGGAAGGCCCGGGGAAAGCGGGAGGGTGAGCGCGTCCGTCCGGCTCAGCGCCATGCCCTCCGGGCAGGAAAGGGACAGGGTCCAGGTATCCGGATGGATCCCGGTGATCGCGACCCGGCCGGCGGCGTCGCTCCGGACCGACAGGGGGCGGAGATCCGCCCGGGAGGGCGTCAGCGTCAGCGTCAGGCCCGCCAGGGCCTCCTCTCCCTCCTCCTGCACGCCGCTGCCGTTCGGATCATGGAAGATCGAGGCGGAAATCCGGCCCAGGGTCAGCGCGCCGCAGAGCGGAGCGGTGACATGGGCGCCGGTGGCGAAATCGAACCAGTCGCCCCGGCCCTCGAGGGAGGATCCGGAGGCGGTGCCGCCGCCGGTGATCGTATTGCCTCCGGAGACGGCGTTCGGCACCGGGGCAAAGACCGCGCCCTCCGGCAGGATATATTCCAGATAATAGCGGCCGGGCATAACCGCGTCGAAGACGAAGGCGCCGTCCTCGCCCACCGTCGCGCGGCAGGCCTCTCCTTCCTCGCTCATGAGCCGGACCGCCACCCCGGGCAGGCCCTGTTCGCCCGCGTCCCGGAGGCCGTTGTCATTCCGGTCCGCGAAGACCAGGCCTTCCACCGTGCCGGGCAGGATCATTCCCAGATCCATGCCGGAGCGGTCCACGCCCAGCTCCACCCGGAAGGGATCGGAAACCCCTTCGCCGCCGGAAAGATTCCGCATCACATTGCCCTCCCCCGTCCGGGTGAAGGCATAGCCCGTCACGGCTGTGGCCCGCAGGGTATATTCTCCCGGCGGCACGCCGGGAATTTCATACACGCCCTTGATATTGGTCTTATCGGAGCCGACGGCGTTCCCCTCCGCGTCCGTGAGGGTGACGAGGAAGCCGCTGACGATCTTTTCCTTTCCGTTCTTCGTGCCGGAAAAGTCATTGTCCATATAGACGGCGCCGGAGATTTTGGCCGGATAGATCACGCCCACGTTGACCTCGCGGCTTTCCATATCCTGAAGGACAAAATCATTCCAGAAATTTTCCCTTCGCCCGGAGCGGGCGGCGAAATGATTGCCCAGGGGATCCGAAACCACCCGGGAAAAATCGCTTCCGTCGTCCGGGAGCACCACCCGGATGCGGTAGGTACCGCCCCGCAGGCTCGGCAGCGTATAGGTACCGTCCTCGCCGCTGAGGACGGCGGCCAGCTCCTTTTCGGCGTTCGGGCGGCCGATGGCGACCTTGACGCCCTTCATCGGGAGCTCGCCCTCGTCATACAGGCCGTTATAATTCGCGTCCAGGAAGCAGAGACCGGAGACGGAGCCGGAGCGGACAAAGCCGATATTCTGCTGAGGCAGATCCTCCCCGTCGCTGGTATCCATGGTCTTCGAGCCCTTCGAAGCGCCCTCCCGGGTGATGATGGACCGGTTATCCCGGCCCTTCGCGCTGTACCGGGTGAACATCATGCCTTCCGGGGTCCAGGCGGTCAGGGTATAGCCGCCGGGCTTCACCCGGGTGAAGGCATAGCGCCCCTCCGCGTCGCTGACGGTCTCGAAATGCAGGCCGTTCTTCACGCCGTCCAGGGTGATCCGGACGCCGGGCAGCCGGACTTCATCCGCGGCGTATATGCCGTCCGCCTCGGTTTCCAGCCAGCAGAAGCCGCTGATCCGGACCGCGGGCAAAAGGCCTACGCCCCGCTCCGCCAACCCACCGGCCGGGAGGGAGAAGGCGTCGCTCAGAGCGTCCGGCTCCGCGGTGACCGCCATGCAGTTGGAGGTCGGAAGGGTGGTTTTTCCTTTTTTGCTGAAGGTGCGGTTTTCCGGGCTCCAGACATGAATCCGGTAGGAACCCGCCGGAACGGAGGTAAAGACGGCCTGGCCGTCCGCGCCCGTTTCGAGCAGCAAGCCGGCGGAGCCGTCCTCCCGCTCAAGGGCAACAAAAACGGAAGGAACGCCGTCCTCATAATTCCCCTGCTCGCCGTTTCCGTTTTTATCCAGAAATACGTTCACCCGAACCGTCCCCCCGGAAGGATCCTCCTCAATAGCAGGAAGCTGAAACACAGGGACGGTCATTTTCGTTTCATCCGCCTCGTCCTGAAACACAGGGACGGTCTTTTTCGTTTCATCCGCAGGATCTTGAAACACAGGGACGGTCTTTTTCGTTTCATCCGCGGGATCGGCTGCCTCCGCAGAGCTTGAGCCGGCCGTTGCGCCAGCGGTCTCCGAAGCATCAGAATCATCGGCCGCATCGGCTGCATCGCCCAAGCCGGAATCGTCC
>JAGCBO010000150.1 GCA_017652125.1 Clostridia bacterium
GACCTCAGCAAGTAAAATCACCTTCTGCCGCGCTTTCCTTCCGCAGGGAGAAAGCGCGGCTTTTTTTCCTGCTTGAACAGGCCGGATGAAACCGGTATGATAAACGCAGAAACCCTCAGCACAGCTGAAAGAGGATACGGATATGCAGAAATGGGTTCACGAAAATCCACAGATCCTTCATATGGGCACACTGGAAGCCCGAAATGAGTTTACCCCTTTCGCCGCCGGAGAGGATCCGTTCCGTCCGAAGGAAGAATCCTCCCTCCGCGTGTCCCTGAACGGATTATGGGACTTCGCGCCTTTTGATGCGCCGGAGGAGGCGCCGGAGGAATGGTGGCTTGCGGAACCGGCGCGGAAAATGCCGGTTCACGGAAACTGGGAGATGAACGGATACGGAAAACCGGTCTATGTGAATATCCGTTATCCCATTCCCTATGACCCGCCCTATGTGCCGCGGAAAAATCCCGCGGGCGTATACAGGCGGTCCTTCATCGCGTCCCTGCAGCCCGGGGTGCGGTGGCTTCTGAACTTCGAGGGCGTGGACAGCTGCTTCTATGTCTGCGTGAACGGCCGTTTCCTCGGTTACAGCCAGGGAACGCACAACACCAGCGAATTCGACGCGACGCCGCTCCTGACGGAAGGAACAAACGAGCTGGCCGTCCTGGTGCTCAAATGGTGCGACGGAACCTATCTGGAGGATCAGGATAAATGGCGGATGTCCGGCATCATCCGGGACGTTTTCTTTCTGCTGCGCCATGAAAAGCAGATCCGGAAGTATCAGATCACCCAGCAGTTTCAGAACGGTTCATGCCGGCTGAGGGTGAAATGGCAGGGAGAAGCCCCTGTTACCCTGGAGCTGTCGGATCCTGACGGCCGGCTGATTGAAAAAGCGGAAAACCGGCAGAAGGAATATATGTTTGATCTGCCGGCCCCGCAGCTCTGGAACGCGGAAAACCCGAAGCTCTATTCCCTGGTGATGCGAACGGCGGAAGAGATAATCGGAGAGCGCGTCGGCCTCCGAAGCGTGGACATCCGCCGCGGGGTCTTCAGGATCAACGGGCAGCCCGTCAAGCTGCGGGGCGTAAACCGGCACGAAAGCCACCCGGTGACCGGCGCCTGTGTTTCCCGGGAGGACATGCTGCGGGATCTGTACCTGATGAAGCGCTTTAATATCAACGCGATCCGGACCTCCCACTATCCGCCGGGCGCTGAGTTCCTGCGCCTGTGCGATGAACTCGGTTTTTATGTGATTGATGAGGCGGATATCGAGTCCCACGGAAGCGTGGAAGCTTCCCTGACCACGGATCATGATTTCGATTATTCCGGAATCGCGCTGCTGGCCAACCGGAAGGACTATGAGGAAGCCATTCTGGACCGGATCCGCTGCATGGTGGAAAGAGACATCAACCGTTCCTGCGTGATTTTCTGGTCCATGGGAAATGAAAGCGGATACAGTCTTGCATTTGAACACGCCCTGCGCTGGGTCGGCCGCCGGGATCCGTCGCGTCTGCGGCATTATCAGAGCATTCATCTGCTGAAGGGCGCCCCTGTGCCCAATGAAAGCGCGGACGTCCTGGATCTGGTCTCGACCATGTACGCTTCGCCGGAGCAGATGGAGGAATTCCTTCAGAACGAAAAGGAAACGCGCCCTTACTTTCTGTGCGAATATGCCCATGCCATGGGAAACGGACCCGGCGGCGCGGAGACCTACTGGCGGAAAATCTACGCTGAGCCGCGCCTGATAGGCGGCTGCGTGTGGGAATGGTGCGATCACGGAATCCGGACGGGCACGGAAGCGGACGGTACGCCCGTCTACCGGTACGGAGGGGACTTCGGCGAGCAGAACCACGACGGTAACTTCTGCATCGACGGACTGGTGTTTCCGGACAGGGTCCCGCACCGCGGCCTTTGGGAAATCGGGCAGATCTACCGTCCGGTCCGGGTGGAAAAGAAGGGGAACAGCTATCTTTTCCGGAACATGCTGTCCTTTACCGCCGCGGAGGATCTTCTCTCCTGCCGTTATATTCTGGAACAGGAGGGGCAGCCCTGCGGGGAAGGAACGGTCGCCCTGCGGCTTCCCCCGCTGGGAGAGCAGAAAGTGACGCTGCCGTTCCCCCGGCCGGGCAGCGGGAGAACGGTGCGCTTCATCTTCGAAGCGCTGCGTGACACCCCGTGGCGAAAAAAAGGAGAAGCCGTCTGCTTTGAGCAGATTCGCTTATCTTCCCCGCGGAGCCGCCTGAAAGAAGCGGCTTCCGCCGCCGGAAGCCTCCCGGAATGCCGGGAGGAGAAAACCGCCATTCTCGTGAAGACGGATCGCTGTGAATACCGGATCAGCCGGGAAACCGGACTTCCGGAATCCATCCTGGCGGACGGAAAGGAACTGCTCCTGTCGCCGGTGCGCTGGAACGTCTGGCGCGCTCCGACCGATAATGACAGCCCGTTCCGGCCGCAATGGGAGCGTTTTCACCTGTATGATCTGATTCCCCGGGTGTATGAACTCCGCGCGGAGCGCCGGAAGGAAGCTGTCGTCCTCCGGGGACGCGCCTCCCTGGGATGGCAGACCCATATTCCGCTGATGCAGCTGGTTTACACGATCACCCTCCGCGGGGACGGTTCCATGGAGCTGAATGCGCAGGCAAAGGTCGCGCAGGAGCGACCTCCCCTGCCGCGGTTCGGTCTGGCCTTCCGGCTGCCCGCCGATCTGGAACAGGCGGAGTTTCTGGGATATGGCCCGGGGGAAAGCTATGCCGACAAAAAAGAATCCGCCTGGTGGGGGCTGTTCTCGGAAAAGGCGGACGACAGCCGGGAGAAGCATATCCGTCCGCAGGAATCCGGAGCGCATACGGGATGTACATTTTTAAGCGTCCGGGGAGATGCCGCCGGTTTCCGGATCACATCGGACAGACCCTTTTCCTTCCGGCTGACCCATTACGCGCAGGAAAAGGAAACCGCCGCAAAGCATCGGGATGAACTGCACCCGGATCAGGAAGTCTGTCTGTATCTGGACCGGGCGCAGGCCGGAATCGGTACGGGCAGCTGCGGCCCGCTTCCCTCCCCCGAATTCCGCCTGGCGGAAAAGGAGATGCAATTCCGCTTCCGCCTGGAACCGTTCCTCACGCATGAACCTGCCGCCGCGGACTGATCCGCATCCTGTCCAGACCCGCCATTACCCTTTTACCGACCGCCGCGCGGCCGCCATCCATCGCCCTTTACGGACCGCTGTGCGGTTAACCCATCCACACATACGAACGGAGAATAACCGAAGATGAAAGATTCAGAACTGATCCGCATCGTCCCTTCCGCCAGACAGCTGGCTCTGCAGAAAATGGAATTCTATGCTTTTGTCCATTTCACCGTCAATACCTTCACGGACCGGGAGTGGGGAGACGGAACGGAAGATCCGGCCGTTTTCCATCCGACCCTGCTGAATCCGGATCAGTGGGTGGAGAGCATCCTCGAGGCCGGAATGAAAGGGCTGATCCTGACCTGCAAGCATCATGACGGTTTCTGCCTGTGGCCCAGTCAGTTTACGGAGCATTCCGTGAAAAACAACCCCTGCGGGAAGGACGTGGTGAAGGAAACCGCGGAAGCCTGCCGCCGCGGCGGAATCCGCTTCGGCGTCTATCTTTCCCCGTGGGACCGCAACCAGCCGCTGTACGGAACCGGCAAACCCTATGAC
>JAGCBO010000151.1 GCA_017652125.1 Clostridia bacterium
TATCAGAGAGCAGCAGAGAAGAAAAACGAAGATGGCATTTTACGTCTGGCGGTCTGTTACTCGTTGGGGTTTGGGACGGAGCTGGACTACAGCAAAGCCTTCGACTGCATACGGCAACTGGCGGAGATGGGAAATATTGAAGGATTGTATAATCTGGGGTTTGATTACAACCTCGGGATCGGGACGGAGGAAAACCCGGAACAGGCCTATTACTGGTACCGGAAAGCCGCTGAAGCGGGACATCCGAAAGCCATGCGGATGCTGGCCTGGTGCATCGAAAACAAATATGGCACGGGGGATCTGGCGCTTGAATGGTACCGCCGGGCGGCCGAAAACGGCAGCGAGGAAGCCAAACAGGATGTGGAGCGCCTGACCGGCGGCGGGGAAGCCGGGACAAATCCGGAAAGCCCGAACGGCAACGCAGGAACTCAGCAGGTTCCGGAAAGCCAGACGGAAAATGCAAATGTTCAGCAGACTCCGGAAAGCCAGACGGACAATGCAAATGTTCAGCAGACTCCGGGAACCCAGACGGACAGTACGGAAACCTCGCAGACTCTGGAAAGCCCGGCCGGCAGCGGGGAAGCCCGCTGATAATTTCTCAGACGTCCCGCTCCTGCAGCGCCCGTTCCACAACGGTCCAGAAGGCGGTATTATCCGTCATGCGGGCGATGGCTTCCACCGCCATCAGCAGAAGATCGCGCTCGGGGACATCGCCCCGGGCGCCTTTTGTGATTTCGTAGATCAGTTCGTCCGCCCTGCGGATATTATTCTGATAGGTTTTATAGGCCTGCTCCATGCTGAAGGGATCAAAGGCTTCAGCGGAGTTTTTCGTTTCACTCATGAGGGTGCGCCTCCTGTTTTATTCCTCGGACTGGTGTTCCGTCCGGCCGATGCCGATCAGGGAGGTGACGGTGCGGACGAATTCCCGTTTTTTATAGACGGCCAGCTTGTTCAGCATCCGCCCCCGGAAGACCAGGGCCATGGTATTGCCGCCGTCGAGATTCAGGGCCTGCTGTACCCCGTGTTCCTTCATGATTTCCGCCATGCGCTGGAGCGTGGTGCCCTTGCTGTCGGAACGGCGGCCCTGAACGGAAAGCAGAAAATAACGGCCGGGCTCGATCATTCCCAGCGCGTGGCGGGGCTCGATGCTCTTGTAATAGGTGTAGACCAGGTCGTCAATCTCGCCGTCCCGGATCAGAATGGGGCCGAAGCTGAAAACGTTCCGGGCGCCCATGGCGAGCAGCTCCTCCGCGGTCGCCTCGTTGCAGCGGAAAACCCGCAGGGAACCGTCCGGGAACTGCGCCATCATATCCAGGTTCGGCAGATGATGCCCTCTTTTCGCGTTGGTCTTGTCCGATATGATCCGGCCTTCCCGGATGCTGATCCCGACGGTTTCCCGGTTCTGCATGCGGGTGGCAAAGAAGTCGTCCGAGAAGGAGAGAACGAACTGCTCCGACCGGGAAATGACATAGGGGTACTGAAACTTTTTTCCGGGACGTTCCGGATCCGTCAGGGCGGAACGGAAGGATTCTCCGTTCCGGGTAAGGATCTCCGTCTCAAACCATTCCAGCGGGATGGAGGAATCGGAGCGGCGGGTAATGGTGACCTGAAGATCCTGCCCCAGATAAACCCAGAGCCCGGCCTCGTCGTTTTCATAGAAATACTCCGTTCCCTCCGCCAGATAGCCGTCCGGATCCCGGGCCGGCCAGTCCGGAACCGGGAGCGGCGCGGGAGTGGCCAGGGGCGGCAGCGTGGGACGGACCGCCTTCCGGGCTTCATCGGAAAAGAGAAGCGCCCAGGTCTGCCCGTCGACCTCCCCGGTTTCCGGCAGTCCGTTGACCTGCTGAAAGGACCGGACCACCCGGGCGGTATCCTCCGTATATTTTTTTGTAAACTGATTGCTCTGGAAATAGCCCAGTTCGTATAACCGGTTCTTGACCCGAAGCACTTCCTCCCCCCTGGCGCCCACCGCCAGAGGCGTGAAGACCGCTTCCTCCGTTTCTTCCGCTCCTGCCGGGATCAGACCCGGGAGCAGCAGAAGCGCCAGCAGCATCGCTAACCATCGTTTCACTGTCATTCATCCTCCCGGGAGGGAGCATAACACAAACGGCGCGGAAAGACAATGCGCCTCTTGCAAAGCGGCGGTTTCCGGGTTATGATATGCGCAGGCCGGACATACGCTTCCGGCGGATGCCGCTCAGGCGTTCGGAGGGCGGCTTTCGAAAGGAGTTTTCATGAGGAGAGGAATCGCGGCCGTACTGGCGGCGCTGATGCTTTTTTCCTTCGCGGCGGCGGAGGATGATCTGCTGATTGAGGAAGTTGTGCTGGATGACGAAACGGCGGAGCCGGCGGGGATCCCCGCGGTTTCTCCCGCACCGGCGGAAACGGAAGTCTTTACGCCCTCCTGGGGGAGCCCCTATCCGACGGATCAGGGCTCATCCTACTGGACGCTGCCCATGGATATCACCAACGAGGAAGCGGTCTGGAAAATGCTGATGGAGCCCATGACCGTCGTGCGCATCGGCAGCGGCAATCAGGAGAAAAAGCAGACCTATCTGTATGCGGAGCCGGATGAGAACAGCAAAAAGATCGGGGTGGTGACCCGGGACAGCCAGGGCGTCCGGGTGATTGAGCGTCAGGATAACGGCTGGTCCCTGGTGGAATGCTATTCCAGCTCCTTTCATGACACGAAGGTGGAAGCCTGGAACCTGCTGGTGCAGGGATATATTAAAAGCGAATACCTGGTACAGATGAACCCGAACCCCTCCATGGGCATCGTGGTGGACAAGCTGACCCAGCGGCTCTATATTTTCCAGGACGGGCATCTGCTGACCACGCTCCTGTGCTCCACCGGTCTGGTGCAGCACAACGGGACCAAATGGCAGCCGTATAACGAAACCCGGTCGGGCGAGTTTTTCCTGATGAGCAAGGTGGGCACGCTGAAAAGCGACCGCATGCTGTGCGATATGGCGATCCGCTTCAACAGCGGCGACATGGTTCACGAGGTGCCGCACGTCATGCAGGCGGACGGGAAGACCAAGAACTACGGCAGCACGGAACCGAAGCTGGGCACCAAATGCAGCCACGGCTGCATCCGCGTCCAGCGGAACAAGACGCCCGAAGGCATCAACATGGGCTGGATCTGGAGCAAGCTGAAAAGCGGAAGCCGGGTGAAATTCGTGATCTGGGAGGACTGGCAGGGCCGTCAGCTGACCACGCCGGATCCGGATACGGTCCTGTATTACAACCCCTCCGGCGGAGCTTACTATCACCGGGCGGAAACCTGCTATATGGCCAAGAAGCTCACCTTTTCCCCCTTTACCTATGCTCAGCTGGAGGAAGGGGAATTCGCGAAGCTGAAATTCTGCCCCTACTGCGCGCCGGCGCTGCGGCAGTCGGAGATCGACGCGGTGAACCAGCTCTATGCCCCGGGAGGGGATCATGACGAAAACCTGACCGCGCTGCGTCAGAACTATTACGATTATCTGCTGAAATAAAGATGCGAAGGGATCACAGATCCAGACCGAAACGGAACAGATAGATCCACAGCGTACGCCGGAAGGCGGGATAGGCGCCCCGGGAAACATACAGATCCTTCAGGGAGCCGTACAGCCGCCGCTTGATCCGGATATTCTTCAGCGGGTGGAGAACGGAATCCAGCACCTGATGGAAGGTGGCGCTCTGGGGGGAGCGCCGGTAGTCATAGACCGGCGTCTTCATATAGGAAACGGATTCGCAGCGCTTCAGATAAGCCATATTGTACGCAAAATCCTCTCCCCAGTGCAGCTTTTCATCAAAACGAAGATCCCCGGCCTTGTCCAGCAGGTACAGCTTATTCCAGAGCACCCCATAGAAATAACTGTTGGAATGGCGGTTCAGAAGGTGCAGATTCTCCTCCGCGCTCACGGTATCCTCCCGGCTGACCAGGCATTTATAATTCCCCAGATCGCCGAAATATTCCGTATAGGCGGAAATCACCAGATCCGCCCCGTCCTTTTCCGCGCGGGCGACCTGCAGGGCGATGGCCTCCGGGGGAAGCGTATCGTCCGCGTCCGCGAAGCGAAGATATTTCCCCCGGCACAAAGGCAGCGCCCGGTTCCTGGCGGCGGATACGCCGGAGGCGGCCTCGCTCAGCACGGTAATCCGGCTGTCCTTCTGTTCATAGCGGCGGGCGACCGCCAGCGTCTGATCCCGGCTGCCGTCATCCGTGATCAGGATCTGCAGATGGGACCAGGTCTGCGCCAGCAGGCTGTCCAGCAGGGGCGCCAGCGTCTTTTCCGCGTTGTGCGCGGGAATGACGACGCTGACCAGGGGTGATTCATCCAATCCTAAGACCTCTTTCTCCGGCCCGTTTTCGGATGACCGGATACCATATCTTACCATGGCGGAACCCAAAAGTCCACCGGGGGATTCCCCGGCCGGAGTGGGATGAGCCGCTGCGCTGAGGGCCGCCGGATGATGCCGGGTGGGGATAATTTGCGATATCGGACCAAGTGTGATACAATAGGGATCGGAAAGGGAGGCGGCGCTCTATGTACAGGCGTTATTCCCAGGGCGCAGACGATGTTACGCCCCGGTCTCAGCGGCGAATGAACCGAATCAAGAATATCGTGATCCTTGTGCTGGCAGCGGCGGTTGTGGCGCTGGCGGTGATTGCGCTTCCCAGCCTGCAGACTCAGCAGGGGGAGAGATCGCTGTATCTTCAGCGGATGCAGTCGGAATGCGAGGAGGCGATCCGTCAGACGACGACCCTCAGCCGCAACGCGGGGGCGGATTCCGCGGCGATTCTTGCCCGGGTGCGGTGCTGCCTGTATGCCATGCGGACCATCAATACCCTGGCCGCGCAGAATGGAAGCCAGCCGCTGCCGGATGATACGCTGCTGACGCTGCAGAACACGGTGGACCGGTATCTTTCCTTCCTGACCACCGGAATGGATACCGGGGAATACCAGACGAATCTGCAGAACGGGCTGAATGCCCTTCAGACGCAGGTCAGCAGCCTGCAATAGAATCAGAAGGAAGATCGGGCGGTGCGCCTGCGGAACGGGCGTCCGCCTTTTTTGTTCCGGGCGGCGCGGAGAAAGCTGTCCGGAACCGGCGCCGCCGGCGGCAGCCGGGGGAAGGATGGAACCGTATGATCAACTGGGGTGAAAAACTGGAGGAAAAAATCGCCATGCTGCCGGACTCGCCGGGCTGCTATCTGATGAAGGATGCCGGCGGAACCGTGATCTATGTGGGAAAGGCGGTCAATCTGAAAAACCGGGTGCGCAGTTATTTCCGGGATACCGCCCATACGCCCAAGGTGGCCGCCATGATCGCCCATATCGACGATTTTGAGATTCTTCTGTGCGAGACGAATCTGGAAGCGCTGATGCTGGAATGCAACCTGATCAAGCGGTATCAGCCTTATTACAATATCCTGCTGAAGGATGACAAGCATTATCCCTATCTGAAAATCAACCCGAAGGAGCCCTTTCCCCGGCTGGAGCTCTGCCGCCGGATGGAGAAGGACGGCGCCCGGTATTACGGGCCCTATATCGGAGCCAGCGCGGTGAGGCAGGTGATCGAGACGGTGCGGGGCGTGTTTCCGCTGCGCACCTGCCGTCAGGCGCTGCCGCCCAAAGCGCCGAAGCGTCCCTGCGTGAATTACGATATCGGCCGCTGCATGGCCCCCTGCGCCGGGCTCTGCGATGAAGCGGCCTACGGGAAGATGATGAAGGGCGTCATGAGCTTCCTGGAGGGCAATTACGGCGAAGTGATCAGCCGGCTGAAGGAGGAAATGAATCAGGCGGCCGCGGCCATGCGCTATGAGCGGGCCGCCCAGCTGCGGGACAAGATCCGGGACGTGGAGGGCCTGATGGAACGCCAGATCGCCCTGCGGACCGACCGGAGCGAGCAGGATCTGATTGCCGTCAGCACGGACGGGCTGGACGCCATGGTGCAGATCCTGTATGTCCGCGGGGGAAAGATGATCGGCGGAGATCATTTTTCCCTGCCCCGGGAGGGCGGGGAGGAACCGGGGGAGATCATTGCGGGATTTATGACCCAGTATTATGAGAACGCCGGCCTGATTCCGCGGAACGTGCTGTGCCAGACGCTGCCGGAGGACGCGGCCCGGGAACTGGAGGCCTGGCTGCGGGAGAAAAAGGGAGCCGCGGTGACCGTGGCCACGCCGCAGCGGGGAGAGAAGCATGAGCTGGTGCTGCTGGCGGAGAAAAACGCGCGGGACGCCCTGGAGAAGCGGAATGCCCGGAGGAGCATTCAGGAGGAGCGCACCGTGGGGGCGGCGGAGAAGCTGGGAAAGATTCTGGGCATGGACCGGTATCCCCGCCGGATTGAAGGATATGATATTTCCAATACCCAGGGGGAGCAGAGCGTTTCCTCCATGGTGGTGTTCATCGACGGGGTTCCCGCGAAAAAGGAATACCGGCATTTCAGAATCAAAACCGTGACCGGGGCGAACGACTTTGCTTCCCACTATGAAACGCTGCACCGGCGGTATGCCCGGGCGCTGAAGGAGCGGGAGGAAGGCGCGGAAAACGGGAAATTCTCCGATCTGCCGGATCTGATCCTGATCGACGGCGGTCCGCAGCAGCTGCGCTTCGCCCGGCAGGCGCTGCTGGATCTGGGAATCACGCCGCCGACGATGTTCGGGCTGGCGGAAAGACTGGAGGAGATCTGGCTTCCGGGGGCGGAGACCCCCATCGTGCTGGATCATCATACGCCGGAGCTGCAGCTGGTTCAGCGGGTCCGGGACGAGGCCCACCGCTTCGGCATCATTCATCACCGGGTGCTGCGGGCGCGGGCGTTTACCCATTCCCAGCTGGAGGACATTCCCGGAATCGGACCGAAGCGGCGGAAGGAGCTGCTGAAGGCCTTCGGCAGCCTGAAGGCGATCCGGGAAGCCGGCCTGGAGGAACTGAAAAAGACGCCGGGCATGACCGCGCAGGCCGCGGAGGCAGTTTGGGCCTGGAGTCAGGAAAAAAACGGCGGCGGGCCCGAAAAACCCGAAAACAGCCTTGCCAGCCGGGAACATCCGTGACATAATAAACAGGATCATCTGACGCTGACGGAGAAGGGACGGGAGAGGCATGGCGGAAGCGCTTTGGGTCCGAACCATCCGGCATCACCGGACGGATCGGCAGACGACGGTTCCCTGCACAAGAGGCGACGCGCACGAAGCCCTGCGGGAAGCATGCCGGGGGATGGATCTGCCGGAGCCGCTCTGGCTGGACAAGAACGAGCGGGAGTGGGAGGAATTCGGCATGACGCGGTTTCTGCCGGATGCTTTTTTTGAATCCGTTCCTTTCGAACGGCTGGAGATTGAATACATCGATCCGGACGCCCCGAAGAAAAAGAGCCGGGATCCGAGAAACGCTTTTTAAGGAGAAGAACAGAATGAACCAGCAGGTCAGCCGGTGGCTGGAAGAACACCGGGAAGAAATGGCGGATATGCTGTGCCGCTGGGTACGGATTCCTTCGCTGCGGAGCGATCCTGAGCCCGGCGCCCCCTTCGGCCCGGAGATCCGGAGGATGCTGGATCAGGCGGCGGAGGATCTGCGGGGCATGGGATACGCGGTGCGCACCTTCGACGGCTATGCGCTCGACGCGTCCATGGGCCCGGAAGGGGAGGAGCCCATCGCGGTGCTGGGCCATCTGGACGTGGTTCCCGCCGGAGACGGATGGGATACGCCGCCCTTTGAGCCTGTCCGGAAGGGAAACCGGCTGTACGGCCGGGGCACGAATGACGACAAGGGCCCGGTCCTGGCGGCGCTCTTCGCCATGACCGCCATCCGGGAGGCCGGCATCCCGCTGAAGAGCGGAATCCGGCTGATCCTCGGCGGAGACGAGGAGAGCGAATGGGAGGATATGGCCTATTATCAGGCTCATACGCAGATGCCGGCGACCGGCTTCAGCCCGGACGCTTCCTTTCCGCTGATCAATACGGAGAAGGCGATTCTCCATCTGGCGCTTCGGGCGCCGGCCTGCGCGGAAGGCCTGGCGGTCACGGAGATGAACACCGGCGAGCGGCCGAACGTGATCCCGGGGGAGAGCCGGGCGGCGGTGGCCGGAGATCCGGCGCTGGCGGACCGGGTGCGGGCGCTGGCGGCGGAATGGCAGCTGCCCTACCGGGCGGAGGCGTCGGAGCGGGGCGTCACGATTACGGCGGAGGGAATCGGAGGGCACAGCGCCCATCCGGACGGCCGCCGGAACGCCATCGGAATGATGCTGAAGATGCTGCGGGCGCTGGGCGCGGCGGGCCCGCTTGCGGAGCTGGCCGACGCGGTCGGCCTGGAGAGCGACGGAAAGAGCCTCGGATGCGCCTGCGCCGACGAAGCTTCCGGACCCCTGACCTGCAATATCGGAATCCTGCGGCTGGAGGAAGCCGGATGGTACGGCACCCTGGATCTCCGCTGCCCGGTCACGGCGGACCTGGATGTTCTGCTGGCGTCGGTCCGGGCCCGGCTGCCGGGCTGGACCGTTGAGGTGCTGGAACGGAAGCCGCCGCACCATGTGCCCGCGGACAGCGAACTGGTCACCGCTCTGCTGGCGGCCTACGGGGAGGAAACCGGCCGGCCCGGGAAGCCGATGTCAACAGGCGGAGGAACCTATGCCAAGGTGCTGAAGCAGGGCGTGGCCTTTGGCGCGCTGTTCCCCGGCGACGAGGAGCTGGCGCATCAGCCCAACGAGTATCAGGATCTGGACAGACTGCTGCAGGCGGCCGGGATCTATGCCAACGCGCTGATCCGGCTGTGCGGAAAAGAATGACGGGAGAGAAAAGATGATTACAGTAAGCAACGTATCCCTGACCTTCGGCGGACAGAAGCTGTTTTCCGGGGCGGATCTGAAATTCCTGCCGGGCAACTGCTACGGCATCATCGGCGCCAACGGCGCCGGCAAATCCACCTTTCTGAAAATTCTCAGCGGCGAGCTGGAACCCACCACGGGTTCGGTGACCATCCCTCCCACGGAGCGGCTGAGCACCCTGAAGCAGGATCAGTTCATGTATGACGAATATCCGGTGATGGATACCGTGATTATGGGCAACCACCGGCTGTATGAGATCATGCAGGAGAAAGATGCCCTGTATGCCAAACCGGATTTCAGCGAAGCGGACGGGGAAAAGGCCGCGGAGCTGGAAGGGGAGTTTGCGGAGCTGGACGGATGGAACGCCGAAAGCGACGCGGCGACGCTGCTGACCGGGCTGGGAATCCCCGCGGAGGAGCATACCAGCCTGATGAAGGATCTGCAGGCCGGGGACAAGTTCAAGGTCCTGCTGGCCCAGGCCCTGTTCGGCAATCCGGACATCCTGCTGCTGGACGAACCGACGAACAACCTGGACAACCGTTCGGTGGACTGGCTGGAGAACTTCCTGATGGATTTCCCCGGCACCCTGATCGTGGTGAGCCATGACCGCTGGTTCCTGAACAACGTCTGCACCCATATCGTGGATATCGACTATAACCAGGTCCGCATGTATGTGGGCAACTATGACTTCTGGTACGAGTCCAGCAAGATGATGCAGTCCCTGATGAATGACCAGAAAAAGCGGCGGGAGGATAAAATCCGGGAACTGCAGGCCTTTATTCAGCGCTTTTCCAGCAACAAGAGCAAGGCGCGTCAGGCTACCAGCCGCCGGAAACTGCTGGATCAGCTGAAGGTGGAGGAGATGCCCGCCTCCAGCCGCCGCTATCCCTGGGTCTGCTTTACCCCGGACCGGGAAGCCGGCAAGGATATTCTCCAGGTGACGGACCTGAACTACACCCAGGACGGCGTGACGTTGCTGAAGGACGTCAGCTTCCTGGTGACCCGGGGCCAGAAAATCGCCCTGGTGGGAAACGAGCAGGCCTGCACGGCGCTTGTCCGCATCCTGGCGGAGGAGATTCAGCCGGTCAGCGGCACCGTCAAATGGGGCGTGACCATTTCCACCAACTATTTTCCCAAGGATAACAGCCCCTTCTTTGACGGCTGCAATCTGACCATGATGCAGTGGTTCGCCCAGTATTCGCCGGAGCAGCTGGAGACCTACATGCGGGGTTTCCTCGGGCGCATGCTCTTCAGCGGGGACGATGTCTACAAGCCCGTCAATGTGCTGTCCGGCGGAGAAAAGGTGCGGTGCATGCTGAGCCGGATGATGCTTTCCGGAGCGAATTTCCTCATGCTGGATCAGCCGACCAACCACCTGGATCTGGAATCCATCACCGCGGTCAACAACGCGCTGATCAATTTCCCGGGCAACGTGATTTTCACCTGCCAGGACCACCAGTTTATTTCCACCGTGGCGGACCGGATTATCGAAATTCATCCGGACGGCACCATTTCCGATTATCTGTGCAATTACGAGGAGTATCTGGAGAAAACAAAGGAAACGTTTGCACAGGGTAAATAAGTATGGTATACTGACGGAAAACAGGCCGTTTCCGGCTGAAAGGACAATGACTTCGGGGAGGAAGCAGACGATGAAGTTTGGCCATTTTGATGACAAAGCACGGGAATATGTAATCGAGACGCCCCGCACACCGTATCCCTGGATCAACTATCTGGGATGTGAAAAGTTCTTCGGCATTATCAGCAATACCGCCGGCGGCTATTGCTTCTACCGGGATGCCCGGCTTCGCCGGATCACGCGGTACCGCTACAACAACATGCCGGTGGACAACGGCGGGCGTTATTTCTATATCAAGGACGGGGACACGGTGTGGAATCCCGGCTGGAAGCCCGTGAAAACCGAGCTGGACGCGTATTCCTGCCGGCACGGCATGGGATATACGGTCATCACCGGCGAGAAGAACGGCCTGAAAGCCTCCCAGCTGAGCTTCGTTCCCATGGGATATGACGCGGAAGTGCATCAGATCACCCTGACCAACGTCAGCGGCGCGCCGAAGGACGTGATTCTGACCAGCTTCGTGGAGTTCTGCCTCTGGAACGCGCAGGACGATATGCTGAACTTCCAGCGCAACTTCTCCACCGGCGAGGTGGAAGTGGAGAACGGCGTGATCTATCACAAAACGGAATACCGGGAGCGGCGGAATCATTACGCCTTCTATGCGGTCAACACCCCGGTCGACGGCTTCGATACGGATATGGAAGCCTTCCTCGGCCTGTATAACGGCTTTGAGAACCCCCAGGCGGTGACGACGGGAAAGATGAGCAATTCCATCGCCTCCGGCTGGCAGCCCATGGCCGCCCATCAGATCAAAGTGCACCTGGAAAAGGGCGAGGAAAAGAAATTCAACTTCGTGCTGGGCTATGTGGAGCTGCCCAATGAGGAAAAATGGGAAAAGCCCGGCGTCATCAACAAGAAACCGGCGAAGGAATTGCTGTCCCGGCTGTCCACCGACGAGCAGATCGATCAGGCTTTCGCCCTGCTGAAGCGCCACTGGGACAACCTGCTCAGCGCCTACACCCTGACCTCCGGCGAAGAGAAGCTGAACCGCATGGTCAATATCTGGAACCCCTATCAGTGCATGGTGACCTTCAACATGAGCCGGAGCACCTCCATGTTCGAGAGCGGAATCGGCCGCGGCATGGGATTCCGGGATTCCAGCCAGGATCTGCTGGGCTTCGTCCACCAGATTCCGGAACGGGCCCGGGAGCGGATTCTGGATATCGCGGCGACCCAGTTCCGGGACGGCGGCTGCTACCATCAGTATCAGCCCCTGACCAAGAAGGGCAACAATGATATCGGCGGCGGCTTCAACGACGATCCCCTGTGGCTGATTGCCGGCACCGCGGCCTATATCAAGGAAACCGGCGACTTCGATATTCTGAACGCCGCCACCCCCTATGACTGCAATCCGGAGGACTGCGGCACCCTGCTGGAGCACCTGGAAGCCAGCTTCATGCACGTGGTTCTCAACCGAGGGCCTCACGGCCTGCCGCTGATCGGCCGGGCGGACTGGAACGACTGCCTGAACCTGAACTGCTACAGCGATACCCCGGATGAAAGTTTCCAGACCTTCTCCAACCCCAACGCGCCGGATGAGCGCGTCGCGGAGAGCGTGCTGATCGCCGGCATGTTTGTCTCCATCGGGCCGGAGCTGGTGGCGCTGGAGCGCCGCCTGGGCCGGAACGAGCAGGCGGACGCCTATCAGCAGGAGATCGACGCCATGACCGCGGCCATCGAGAAGGACGGATGGGACGGCGAATGGTTCATCCGCGCCTATGACGCCATGGGCCATAAGGTGGGCAGCCACGAGTGCGAGGACGGCCAGATCTTTATCGAATCCCAGGGCTACTGCGTCATGGCCGGCGTGGGCCTGAAGAACGGCATGGCGGAAAAGGCGCTGGAGAGCGTTCATCAGAGGCTGGAAACCGAGCACGGCATCGTGCTGCTGCAACCGGCTTATAAGGAATATCATCTGGAGCTGGGCGAGGTCAGCAGCTATCCCGGCGGCTACAAGGAGAACGCCGGCATCTTCTGCCATAACAATCCCTGGATCATCGCCGCGGAGACGGTGGTAGGCCACGGCGACCGGGCCTTCGACCTGTACAGCCGGATTGCGCCGGCCTGGCGGGAGGAGATTTCCGACCTGCACAAGATGGAGCCCTACGTATACAGCCAGATGATCGCCGGCAAGGACGCGCAGCATTTCGGCCAGGCGAAGAA